>DAITLT010000064.1:0-13301 GCA_036835505.1 Pseudomonas sp. | reverse complement strand
TCGCGGTGATGGCCATCAGTGTGATGGTCGGCTTGATGATCGGCCGGGTGGTGAATGGTGACCCGCCGCCGTTTTTTGCCCCTGAGCCGGCAGCCAGCACGCCGGTTGTGCTGCCGCCGGCGCCGCGGGTGCTTGAGGTGCTGCCGCAGAATGACGGCCGCCGCCTGCTCCTGCAGGTGCTGTTGGACAGCTCCGTGGCCTACCAGCGCAGCGAGGAGAGCGGCGCCGTCAGCCTGTTCCTGCCGGGCGTGCAGATGGGCGCCGAACCCTATCAGGGCCGGGTGCAGAAGGCCGGGCGCAGCCTGTCCTGGCGCGTTGAGGCCAAGGGCGATGGTGTGCAGATTCTGTTGGTTGGCCTGGGTGAACAGTTGCAGTTGACTGATCGCCTGGAGCCGGCCGGCGACCGTTGGCTGTTATGGCTGGAAGTGCCGCTGCAGGCCGCTACGGCTGAGGCGGTTGAGGCGATTGAGCCGGCGCTGGAGAGCTTCGCCCCGGCAACGACCGCGCCGGTCGAGGTCGAGGCGCCAATGCCGGAGTGGGCCAGCCGCCCGCTGCCGGCCGACAAGCCACGCTCGCCCACCGTCGCGCCGCCCCCGATGGCCAAACAGCCCACCGTGGAGCCGCCCAGCGGGCCGCCGCAGGTGCGCATCAGCAGCCATCAGGCCAATCCGCGCACCCAGGCCCAGCAGCACTTGCTGGAGCAGGATTACCCGCGCGCCATCCGCGAGCTGGAAGCCCTGCATGCCAGCCACGGCGCCGACCTTGAGCTGGTGCGCTGGCTGGCCCAGGCCTATCAGGGCGCCGGCCAGTCCGCCCGGTTGCTCGCCTGGTTGCCGGCGCAGCTGCGCCAGCACCCCGAGGATGTCGAGTTACGTATGCTTCTGGCCCGTGCCCAGTTACACAGCGGCGCCATGGCCGCCGCCGTGGCCACCCTCAGTCAGCAGGCGCCGGCCCTGCGCCGTGAACCGGGCTATCACGCCTTGCTCGCCGCCAGCTACCAGCAAACCCGGCAATGGGCGCAGAGCGCGGCGCTGTATCGCCAACTGGTCGCCCTGCGCCCGGCCCAGGCCACCTGGCAACTGGGCCTGGCGATTGCCCTGGAGCAACTGGAGCAACCGGCCGAAGCAGTCAAACATTACCGCCTGGCCCTGCAGGGCCAGGGCCTGGACGACAGCTCGCGGCGCTTTGCCAGCGAGCGTGCTGGCGCGTTGAAGGAGCCCTCATGAGCGATGACGTTCGCCAGCGCAAGCTGCGCCTCGGCGACCTGCTGATTCAGGCTGGTCTGCTCACCGATGCGCAGTTGCAACTGGCCCTGCAGGAGCAAAAACGCAGCGGCTCCAAGCTTGGCCGCGCGGTGATCGATCTCGGCTTTGTCGCCGAGGTGCGCCTGCTCACGGCGTTGTCCGAGCAGATGAAGATTCCGTTTGTCGAACTGCGCCACTTCAAGTTCGACAACGCCCTGGTGCAGAGCCTGCCGGAGGCCATGGCCCGGCGTTTTCGCGCCATCATCTTGACCCGCGAGGCCGGTGGGCTGCTGGTCGGCATGTCCGATCCGCTCGACTTGTTCGCCCTCGATGAAATGGAGCGCCTGCTCAAGACCCGCATGCACCCGGCGGTGGTGCGCGAGGCCGAGCTGCTGGCCACCCTGGACACCGTGTACCGGCGCACCAGCGAGATCGCCTCGATTGCCGGCGAGCTGGAAGGCGACCTGCAGGAAAGCGATTTCGACCTGGCCAAGCTGGGCGCCGACAACAACAGCGAGGCGCCGGTGGTGCGCCTGCTACAAACCCTGTTCGAAGAAGCCGTGCAGATGCAGGCCTCGGACATCCATATCGAGCCCGACGAGGGCCTGGTGCGGATTCGCCAGCGGATCGACGGCGTGCTCAGCGAGCAGGTGATGAAGGAGCATCGCATCGCCTCGGCGCTGGTGATGCGCCTGAAGATCATGTCCGGCCTGGATATTTCCGAGAAGCGCCTGCCCCAGGACGGCCGCTTCAATATCCGGGTCAAGGGCCGCAACATCGATGTGCGGGTCTCGACCATGCCGGTGCAGTTTGGCGAGTCGGTGGTGATGCGTTTGCTCGACCAGAGTGGCGGGGTGTTTCAGCTCGAAGGCACGGGCATGCCGGCCGACCTGCTGGTGCGCTTCCGCCGTCTGCTGCAACGGCCGTTTGGCATGGTGCTGGTGACCGGCCCGACCGGCTCGGGTAAGACCACCACCCTGTATGCCGGGCTGGCCGAGCTGAACAGCCCGGAGAAAAAGATCATCACCGTGGAAGATCCGGTGGAATACCGCCTGCCACGGGTCAATCAGGTGCAGGTCAACAGCAAGATCGACCTGACCTTTGGTCGCGTGTTGCGCGCCGCTCTGCGTCAGGACCCGGACATCATCCTGGTCGGCGAGATCCGCGATCAGGAAACCGCCGAAATCGGCCTGCGCGCCGCCCTCACCGGTCACCTGGTGCTGTCCACCCTGCACACCAACGATGCCCTGACTTCGGCCATGCGCCTGATCGACATGGGCGCCGAGCCGTTTCTGGTGGCCACCGCCCTGAATGCCGTGCTGGCCCAGCGCCTGGTCCGCCGGGTGTGCGAAAACTGTATGGAAGAGCACGCGGCCGAACCGCGCGAGCTGGCCTGGCTGGAAAACCTCTACGGCGGCGCCCTGGCTGGGCGGCGCTTCAAACGCGGCATGGGCTGTCACCAGTGCCATAACAGCGGCTACGCCGGCCGAGTCGGTGTCTATGAGCTGCTGGAGCTGGACGAGCCGATGATCGCCGCCCTGCGCCGCAACGACCCGCAAGGCTTCGCCGAGGCGGCCAAGGCCAACCCGCATTACCGCCCGCTGGCCGCCTGCGCCCTGGACTACGCCCTGGCCGGGGTGACCAGCGTCGAGGAAGTGCTCAAGGTCTGCGCCACCCTGACCGATGAGGTGTTGGCGTGATGATCCATGCCCGTAGCCCGGAGGCAATCCGGGACGGCGCCGGTCCCGGATTGCGTCCGGGCCACGCTTTGCTCGGAGCGCGCGGCTGATGGCGACGTTCCGCTACAGCGGCCGCAACGCCGAGGGCGTCAAGGTGGCCGGGATTGTCGATGGCAACAGCGCCGAGGCGGTGGCCAGCGAGCTGCTGGGGCAGAGCATCACGCCGCTGACCATCGAGGCGCAGAACGCAGCGGATGCCGATGTGTTCGCCGCCCTCGGAGCAAAGCTGCGGCGCAAGCATGTCGATCTCGATGAGCTGATCATCTTCTGTCGGCAGATGTATAGCCTGGCCAAGGCCGGGGTGCCGATCATCCGCGCCATCGCCGGCTTGGGCGAGTCCAATCGCAACCTGTATTTGCGCGAGGTGCTGCAAAAAGTGCGCAGCGACCTGGAGGGCGGGGTGAGCATGGCCGTGGCTTTGCACGCCCACCCCAAGGTCTTCGGCACTCTGTTTGTCAGCATGATCAGCGTCGGCGAGAACACCGGCCAGCTTGATCAGGCCTTCCGCCAACTGGCCAGCTATCTGGAGCTGGAGCGCGAAACCCGCAAGCGCATCAAGCAGGCCACCCGCTACCCGCTGTTTGTGCTGAGTGCCATGGCGGTGGCGTTGACGGTGATCAACCTGTTCGTGATCCCGGCTTTTTCCAAGGTGTTTGCCCAGTTCCAGGCCCAGTTGCCGCTGCCGACCCGGATTCTGATCGCCACCTCGCAGTTCTTTCAGGATTACTGGTGGCTGCTGGCCTTGCTGCTGGGCGGCAGCATTTATGCCTTCTTCAAATGGACCGAGAGCGAGGCCGGCGCCCTCAAGTGGGACCAGCTCAAGCTGCGCCTGCCGATTGTCGGCGGCATCTTCGAACGCATCGCCCTGGCTCGCTTCACCCGCACCTTCGCGATGATGTACAAGGCCGGCGTGCCGCTGCTGCAAACCCTGTCGATCAACAGCGCCAGTGTCGGCAACAAGTACATTGGCCAGGCCATTCTCGGCATGCGCGAGAGCGTCGAGCGCGGCGAGGCCCTGACCCGTTCTGCTTCGGCCAGCGGCCTGTTTACCCCGCTGGTGCTGCAGATGATGGCGGTCGGCGAAGAGACCGGCGCCCTGGACGACCTGTTTGTCGAAGTGGCGGATTTTTACGAGCAGGAAGTGGACTACGACCTTAAGCAACTGGCCGATGCCATCGAGCCTATTTTGATCGTGGCCATGGGCGTGATGGTGCTGATTCTCGCCCTCGGCGTATTCCTGCCGATGTGGGAACTGGCCTCGGCAGCCAAGGGTCGCTGATGCGGGCCGATTACCAGATCGACCGCAACGTGCGCCTGCTGCGCTGCGCCGGTTGGCTTATCTGCGCGCTGCTGGGCCTGGCCGTGGTGCTGGCCATGGCCTGGAAGATCGCCCAGGTCAGCGAGCAGCGCGCCCTGCAAGCCACCCGCGAGCACCTGGCGGCCAGCCTCAACAGCCTGGCTGCCGAGCACCTGGCCAGGCACCGCGAGCTGGGCGCGCAGTGGCGCAAAACCAATCCGTTTGTGCTGCTGCGCTGGGAGCAGGACAACTATTGCGGCGAGCTGCCGGCCGGCCAGGCGCCACAAAGTGCCTGCTGGTATTGGCTGCCGGGCAAGGCCTGGGTGCTCTACCGGGCGCGCTTCGCCGACGGATGGGCAAGCGGGCAGGGCGAAGTGCGTGCCTGGCGCGTGCTGGTGGTTCCCGCGGAGCTGCCAACTGCGTCACAATCGGCCCATGGCGCTTTTGCCCTGGAACTTGATCCGGTGCCCGCTGCGCAGGTGTCTGCGGCGGGCTATTGAAGACACTGAGGGATGTGAATGAAAAACAGCAAAGGTTTTACCCTGATCGAACTGGTGGTGGTGATTGTCATCCTCGGCATCCTCGCCGCCGTGGCATTGCCGCGCTTTATCAACGTGTCCAAGGATGCCCATGAGAGCGCCGTAAAAGGCACCGGCGGCGCCCTGGCTGCGGCCGTGTTGCTGGTGCGCTCGCAGTGGGAAGTCAACCGCTCGAATGGCACGGACACCACCCCCAATACCAATGTCACTGGTTTTGGCGATGGCACTGTTGATGTGAACGCCTCAGGTTGGCCGCTGGGTACGGGGGCGGCGCTGGACTGCGTGCAGGTCTGGAACACCATCCTGCAAGGCTCGGCGCCCACGATTGGCACCAGCACGAGCGCCACCGCGCCGGTCGACTATGTGGCGACCACCACTGGCGGCGGCACCAGTTGCACCTACACCTACCAACTCGACCCGCCCATCAGCGCCACCACCGGCGACCGGATCGTTTACAACTCGACAACGGGCAGCGTGGTTACCACCTTCGTACGTTGATCTGTTTTTGCTAAAGAGGATGCTCTGATGAAAAAGCAACAAAGCGGTTTTACCTTGATCGAACTGATCATGGTTATTGTGATTTTGGGGATTTTGGCGGCGTTTGCGTTGCCGAGGTTTGCGGATTTTAGTAGTGAAGCACGCGTCTCTACTGTTAACGGTGTCGCCGGGAGTTTGCGCTCTGCCTCAGCTATTGCTCATGCTGCCCAGCTGGCCGCGGGCGATTCAGGCAGTGATTCAGTCGTATTGGAGGGAATCACAATTACGATGGTTGGTGGTTATCCTACGGCCAACGCCGCAGGTATCGTGGCCGCAGCGCAGGTTGCGGGGATTACGGCATCTGCTGGCGGCGCTGGCGCTGGCGCTAATATTACGTTTACCCCAGATGGCGGCGGGGCGAGTTGTCTAGTTACTTATACTGCGGGTTCACCGGCTGGCGCAGATCCTATAGCTAACCCCGCAACGGCCTCTACTGTGGTCGCTAATACCACTGCCTGTCAGTAGTTTATGCGCGGCTTTACCCTGGTTGAGTTGCTGATGGTGATCGTGATCATCGGCATCCTCGCCGCCGTGGTGGGGCCGCGTTTCTTTGATCGGCGGGTGTTCGATGAGCGCCTGTTTTTCGAGGAAAGCCTGAGCGCCGCGCGTTATGCGCAGAAGCTGGCGGTGGCCAGCGGTTGCTCAATCAATATTCAGGTCAGCAGTGCCGGTTATGCGCTGTCCTATGCCACGGCCTGTGGTGCTATTGCTGTCGGTAGCCCGGTGGCCAACCCCTCCGGTGGCGATTACGCGGCGGGCAACCCGCAGGCGGTGGTGGTCAGTAGCCCTGATTTGAATGTCACCTTCGATTCCCTCGGTAGCGCCAGCGGTGCCAATAGCGTCAGCTTTGGCGCTAACGCCTTTTCCTTCACCGTGCAGCCCGTTAGCGGCTTTATCGTGACCACCCCATGAGCCGACTGCCGGCTGTTATTGCGCCTGGTTTGCCCCGTGCTCAGTTGGCCGCAAGCCCGGCGCAGCGCGGCATGACCCTGGTTGAGCTGGTGATCACCATCGTTATCCTCGGGATTGCCGCCGCCGCACTGTTCTCGGCCATGGCCGCGATCACTGGCCGCTCCGCCGACCCGATGCTGCGCCAGCAGAGCCTGAGCATTGCCGAGGCCTATATGGAGGAGATCAGCCTGCAGGCGTTCAGTGACCCCGACGGCCTGGCCGATTGCGGGCGCAGTTGTTTCGACGATGTGGCTGATTATCACGGCCTTAGCGAGGCGCCCCATGATGCACGCGGCAACCCCATCGCCGCGCTGGCGGATTATCAGGTACAGGTGACGGTGGCGGCGCAGCTCCTTGGCCCGGCGCCCGGCGTCGCCGCCCGGCATATTCAGGTCACTGTCACTGATCCCACAGGTCAGCCGCTGGTGCTCGACGGCTATCGGGGCGACTACTGATGACGCGTCCAGCCGCGACCGTAGCCCGGAGCCCATCCGGGGAGGCACAGGCCCCGGATGGCATCCGGGCTACGGTCTGTGGTGCTCTGCCAAGGGCGGTCGCCCGCCAACGCGGCTTTACCCTGGTCGAACTGGTGATGGTTATCGCCATTGCCGGTTTGGTTGCCGTGCTGATCAGCACGGTGCTGTCGAACCCGCTGCAAGGCTTGGTTGACCAAAGCCGACGCGCCGAACTGGTGGATAAAGCCAGCATGGCGCTCAATCGCATGGCCCGTGAGATTCGTCTGGCGGTGCCCAACTCGCTGACGGTTACCGGCACCACACTGAATATGCTGCCGATTGCCGCCGCCGGCCGCTATCGCGCCAACCAGCCGAATGGCGCAGGCCCGCGCCAGGACCCGCCGCAGTGTACCCAGACGGGCCCGGCGTGCAGCATCGAGCTGCTTAGCCCGCTCACGGCAAGCGCCACCCCGCACTGGCTGATCATCTACAACACGGCCGTCGCGGAGCTGGGCAGTACGGCCTCGCCTTCGGTGATCTCGCCGAAAAGCTTCACCTGGACGACCAGCACGCTGAGCGCCAATCTGCAGAACTTCCGCTTCAAATATGCCTCGCCCCAGCATCGCTTCTACCTGGCCCGCGAGGTCGTCAGCTATCGCTGTGCCGGCGCCGGGCTTGACCCCGCAGGCACTGGGCAGGGCAAGCTGTGGCGCGATAGCTCAGCCAATCTGGATGGCTCCAGCGCCAGCCAGGCCCTGCTGGTGGATGGCCTGAGCAGTTGCGCGTTTGACTACGCCGTGGCGACCAACACCCGCAGCGGCCTGGTGACCCTGCGCCTGACCCTGGCTGAGGCCGGCGAAACCATCACCCTGCTGCAACAGGTGCATGTCGATAATGCGCCCTGAATCGAGACAACACGGCTTCGGCCTGGTCGCGGCAATGTTCGTGATCATCATCATTACCGCGGTAATTACTGCCATGGCCCGCCTGGCCGAAACCCAGAACGCCACCAATAGCCTGGCGCTCCAGCAGGCCAGGGCCTACCAGGCGGCGCGGGCGGGGCTGGAATATGGCATTGCCCAGGTGCTGGCGGGCGGCGCTTGTGCGGGCTTTGGCCTGGATGACTTTGCCATCGGCGTGACGTGCGTGGCCCACGCCGGCGTGTGGGTGGCCGAGGAGAATCAGACGGTGACCTTCTACAGCATTAACGCAACGGCCGAGTACGGTGCTGCGGGCAGCCCGGATTATGCTTACCGCAAGTTGACTGCCGTGGTGGAGCGCTAAGCCAATGAGCCTGTTCTGGCGCCTTATCCCTTGGCTTTTTGTGCTTTTGTCGACGACGGTCGAGGCCGTGGTGGGCAGTTGCACCGCTAACTTCCCCGATGGCCTGCAGAGTCCGTACAGCGGCAATGCCGCCAGCCGTGGGCGCATCGATTTTGGCTACAACGCACAACTGCTGGGCAGCCCGGACAAGGTGCTGAACGCCAAGCGAATCGACCGCAATGCCGGCTCGACCGTCGGCACCTGTGGCCCGAGCAACAGTGCCGACAACTGCACGGCCAATAGCACCACGGCGGCGCCGACCCAGAGCCCCGGCAGCTTTCCCTCCACCGCCGGCTTTACGGCCACGGTTACGCTGGGTTACCAGCAAACCAGCAGCCTGGCGGGTAATGGCAGTAACCGCTACAGCAGCATCAACCTGGGCACCGAGGCGCAACTGACGATCAATAGTGCCGGGCAGGCCTTCTATATCGAACAGTTGATTCTGAACTCCAGCAGCCGTCTCAATCTGGCGCCCGGCGATTACTGGGTGGGGTCGCTGAGCACCGGTTTTCAGTCGCAGATCCAGGTGCAGGGTAGCGGTCAGGTGCGCTTGTTTGTGCGCGATAACCTGATCATCTCGTCGTCTTCGCGAGTCAATTCGCCGGCGATCAACAGCCCTGGCGTGGCGGATAATTTCTATCTGTATGCCTACGGCCAGGTCACCCTGAACAACCTGGCGACCCTCAGCGGTTACGTTTACAGCGCCTACAGCTCGGCCGGCAATAACGGCATTAGCCTGGACAGCCCGAGCTATGTGTTCGGTGCCCTGACGGCGGAAAATATTGCCCTGAACACCAGTGCCCGAGTCACCTACGTGGCGCCCAGCGGCAGTTGCGCCGTCAGCAGCAAGATTCTCAGTTGGTCACTGGACGAAAGTAGCTGGACTGGCGCATCCGGCGAGGTGCTCGACAGCAGCGGCAATGCGCTGCACGGCACGGTAGTCGGCGGCGCGAGCACGGCCAGCAGCGCGCCGGCCCTGCCCCAGGTCAATGCCCAGGGCACCTGCGGCTATGGCAGCTTCAACAGGACGGCCAGCCAGTATGTGCAGCGCGTCGACAACAACAATTTGCTCGATCTGCAAGGCAGCTTCACCATCGGCCTGTGGGTCAAACCGCGCACGCTGCCTGGCTCGGGGTTGATGAGCATCCTGTCCAAGGATGAAAACTACGAGTTCCACCTCAACCCCAGCGGCACGATCAACTGGTGGTGGCAGACCACCGGCAACGCCACCCATCAGTTCAATAGCAACACGGCGCTGGCGGTTGGGCAGTGGAGCCATGTGCTGATCCGTTATGCGCCCAATGATCAGCGCATCTATATCAACGGTGCCCTGGCCGGCCAGGCCAGTTTCACGGGCACGCCACGGGTCAATGACGACCCGCTGCAGTTGGGCGCCGACCAGGGTCAGGCCACCCGTTATTTCAATGGCGAGCTGGATCAGGTGCAGATCTACAGCAGTGCGCTGAGCGAGGCGCAGATCAGTGCGCTGGTGGCCGAGCGCCATCCGTGCGGCCTGAGCCTGCAGTGTTTCAACGACAATTTCGATGACGGCAGCCTGGACGCGGATTGGGCGGTGGCCAGTCGCGGAACCACGGCGTTCACCCCGACGGTCAGCGGCCAGCGCATGCGCCTGACCAGCAACCAGGGCAACGTATCGACCTCGTCCACCCTGCAGCGGCTGTTTCCGGCGGCGGGTAACTATATCCAGGTGCAGTTCAAGCATTACGCCTACAGCGGCAGTGGCGCCGACGGCGTGGCCGTGGTGCTGTCGGATGCCAGCGTGACGCCGCAACCCGGCGCCTTCGGTGGCCCGCTGGGCTATGGCACCCGTGGCGATGCGGCCAATCCGGGGTTTGCCGGCGGCTGGTTGGGGGTGGGTATTGATGAGTACGGTAATTTCTCCACCGAAGGCGGGCCGGGAGGTGTCGGTCAGCGAGCCGACTCCGTGGCCATTCGCGGCTCGGGGTCTGGAAGTGTCGGTTATCGTTATATCGCCGGCACCGCAGCCAACCTCAGCCCCGGCATCGACAGCGCCACGAGCACCACGGCAGCCCCAGGGCACACCTATCGGATCACCGTGGACGGGCGCTTCAGCGGCGAGGCGCGGGTCACCGTGGAGCGTGACAGCGGTGCGGGCTTTGTCGTGCTGGATGGCCTCAATGCAGTCAACGTGCTGGCGGCGGTCAACAGCCAGGACCCGCTGCCCAGTGACTTCTACCTGTCGCTGACCGGCTCCACCGGCGGCTCGAGCAATATCCACGAGCTGGACGACCTGCAGGTCTGCGCCACCCATATCAACCCGGTTGGCCAGCAGATCGACCACTTCGAGTTCATCTACGCGGCCAGCGCACTCACCTGTAACCCGCAGCCGGTGACCATTCGTGCCTGCCTCAACAGCAGTTGCAGCAGCCTGTATACCAACCCGGTCAGCGTCACCCTGAAGCCGGCCAATTATTGGACGGCCACGGCGCCGGCCACGGTCAGCGGCAGCACCATCACCTTCAGTGGCGGCACGGCGCTGGCGCAGTTGCGCGTGCCAACCGCGAGCAGCGTGACGCTGGCGGTGCAAGCCTCGCTGCCCAGTACCAGGCCCAATAGCCAGACCCTCTGCTCGAGCGCCAGTTGCACGATCGACTACGCCGCCAGCGGTCTGCTGTTGCAGGTGCCCAACCTGCTGGCGGCCAAGCCGACGCCGGCGAGCATCAGTGCGGTGCGCGCCTCGGACAACGCCCTGCAGTGCGTGCCGGCCTTTGCCGATGTGGATCGGCAGGTGCAATTCACCGCCACCCATGTTGACCCGGCAGGGGGCAGCGAGTCGGTGCTGGTCAATGGCAGCAGTGTTGGCAGCAGCGCAAGTAACATCGATCTGCACTTCGACACTAACGGTACGGCGCCGCTGCTGGTGCGTTACGACGACGCCGGCTTGCTAAACCTGAGTGCTACCTACAGCGGTAATGCGGCCAATGGGGATGAGGACCTGGTGCTGAACGGCGCCGATCAGTTTGTTAGCAAGCCCTACGGCCTCTGCCTGCAAACCGCCAGCACCCTGAGCGCCAGCACCGACTGCTCCGATGCCAGTTGCGCTTTGTTTCCGGGCGGCATTCGCGCCGGTGACAGCTTCCCGCTGACTATCCGCGCGGTGGGCTGGGAAAGCGATAATGAGCCACTGACGGCGGCACAGTTGTGCAGCGGCAATATCACCACGGCGAACTTCCGCCTTGATGACATCGACCTGAGCAGTACGGTGGTAGCCCCGAGTAATGGCGATCATGGCGTCGTGACGCCAGCCAGCTACAACCATGCCTTGGGCAATGCGACCACTTCGGCCAACTCGGTTTCCGAGGTTGGTGTATTCACCCTCACCGCCACCCCGCCGACGGCTGGCTATCTGGATGGCGAAACGGTCAGCGGCGGCACCAGCGGGCTGGTCGGGCGCTTTATCCCGGCCTATCTCGGTGCCGCAGGGAGTGCCAGCCTGAGCCCCAGCTGTGGCAGCGCGTTCAGCTATCAGGGGCAGCCCATGGCCTTTGCCAGCGGTCATCAGCCGACCTTGACGATTACCGCCTTCGGTCGTGCTGGCAACGTCACTAAAAACTACGACCGTGGTGACTTCTGGCGTCTGCCGGAACCTGGGGTGGGGGGCTATAGCTCGGTGACCGGAATTGCCGCCCTCGATGCGCGGCTGGCCAGCCAGGGCGCCGCCAGCGTGCAGGTGCAGGGGGCCGATGACGGCGATGGGCAGCGCAGCTATCGCTGGCGCGATGAACAGTTGCTGTATAACCCGGCCGTGCTGCCGAGCAGTGCCGATTATCCGTTTATGGCCAAGCTGCAGCAGGCCTTCGCGGCGGCGGCGCTGACCGATAAGGATGGGGCCTGCCATGGTAATGGGGCGGCCTGCCAAGGCTATGCCTATGACTTTACCGACGCCCCCGGCAGCCAGGTGCGCCTGGGCCGCCTGCGCATCGACAATGCTCACGGCTCCGAGCTGCAAAGCCTGGGCCTGCCGTTGTTGTTGGAGAGCTGGCAAAGCACGGCGGGCGGGAGTTTCCAGCTCGAGGGTCTGGACACCTGCACCAGCGCGGCCGTGCTGGATACGCCGTTGCTGGATCAGTACAGCGCCGGCTTGGCCGCGGGGGAAACCACGCCCAGTGTGAGCTGGCCGCTTGATCCTAAGCAGCGCCGGTTGTTATTGAGCGCGCCGGGCAGCGGCAACGAGGGTTCGGTGCAGGTCAGCTTCCCATTGGCGCCCAACTGGTTGCAGTACGCCTGGGACGGTAGCAGCCGTTCGGCGGCGCGCGGCCTGGCCACCTTCGGCATCTACAAGGGCGCTGCGCCGCTGATCTTTCGTCGCGAGTTGTATCGCTAGGCCTCACCGCGAACCACTCGCCGCGCAGCGGCCGCTTGCGCTTGGCGGATGATTCGCTGCGCCGGCAAACGCCGGACTGTTGGCTGCGCGCCTGAACCCGACCTACGGCTGCAGAGCCTGCGGCGTTGTGCTCCGGCGTTTATTCGGGGTCAGTTCTGTGCCGGCTTAAGTCGGCATTACCCGACCTATTCGTCGTCGCCATCGTCGCCGTCTATTTTCATGTCCAGCTCTTTGATCTTGCGGGTCAGGGTGTTGCGCCCCCAGCCCAGCAGCAAGGCGGCGTCGCGACGGCGGCCGGCGGTGTGTTTGAGGGCGGTTTCGATCATGATCCGCTCGAAGGTCGGCACCGCACTGTCCAGCAGGCTGGTCTGGCCGCGAGCCAGGGATTGGTCGGCCCAGTGGCGCAGGGCCTGTTCCCAGTTGCTCACCGGCGACAGCTCCTGGGGCTGGGTGAGCAGCTCAGGGGGTAGGTCGTCGATGTGTACTTCGCGGCCGGAGGCCATCACCGTGATCCAGCGGCAGGTGTTCTCCATCTGCCGCACATTGCCAGGCCAGGGCAGGTTCTTCAGGTAGTCCTCGGTTTCCGTCTTCAGCAGCTTGGGCTCGACCGCCAGCTCTTGCGCGGCGCGGGCGAGGAAGTGACGGGCCAGGGTCGGAATGTCTTCGCGGCGGTCGGCCAGGCGCGGGATATGAATGCGGATGACGTTGAGGCGGTGGAACAGGTCTTCACGGAACTTGCCGGCCTGCACCAGGCTTTCCAGGTTCTGGTGGGTGGCGGCGATGATGCGCACATCGACCTTGACCGGCGTGTGGCCGCCGACCCGGTAGAACTCGCCATCGGCCAGCACGC
>DAITLT010000063.1:10321-13385 GCA_036835505.1 Pseudomonas sp. | reverse complement strand
CCGAACAGACCAACCTGCTGGCCCTCAATGCCGCCATCGAGGCGGCCCGCGCCGGCGAGCAGGGCCGTGGTTTTGCCGTGGTGGCCGATGAAGTGCGCGGCCTGGCCTCACGCACCCAGCAGTCCACCAGCGAAATCCAGCGGATGATCGCCACCTTGCAAAACGGCGCCCGCGAGGCCGTACAGGTGATGCAAAACAGCAGCGAGCAGGCCCGCCAGAGCGTGTCCCAGGCCAGCGAAGCGGCCCAGGCGCTGCAAGGCATCGGCCAGCGCGTGAATGAAATCACCGAGACCAGCGCGCAAATCGCCACCGCCGTGGAGCAGCAAAGCGCGGTCAGCGAGGAGATCAACCGCAACCTCACGCGCATCCGCGAGGCCTCCGAGCAAAACCTGGTCGCCGGCCTGCAAAGCCAGGCCGCCGCCAACCAGGTGGCCGCCCTGAGCAATGCCTTGCGCGGTTTGGCCGAACAGTTCTGGGCCAAGCGCCGGGGTTAACAGGCCGTTGAGAAACTATCTACGTTGGCAATACTGCGTTAAAAACGACCTCAAAATGCTCATTTACAACTGTAAATTCCGCTTTCTCGGCCGTTTTTGCCTTGTCTTGCCTGCCTCGCCTACGTTTTCAACGGCCTGTTAACCGCAGGGCAGACAACCGCCCGACCTGGGGCGCTTCTCAGGTCGGTGCGGCTTGCGTATGCTGCGCCGCTGCACATCGCCGGCGATCGCTGCCGGCGCCCGGTCTGACCCTCACCGAAAGCCCCATGCCGCTGCTGAAAACCCTCTTGCTGCGCCTGCATGGCCTGATCCAGCGTTATCCCTGGGTCATGCCCGTGTACGGTTTTATTTCCGGACTGGCGAGCTTCTTCCTGGTGGAGCGGCAGGCCGAGTTCGCCAAGGTGATCGCCATCCTGCTGCTGGTCAGCTGGCTCTGGTTGATGCTGGAGAACCTGCTCAATCAGGGCCTGGAGCGCTACTTCAGCCTGCAACTGCCGCCCTGGCTGCTGCGTTTTGCCACCCAGATGGTGCATCAACAGAGCCTGTTCTTCGTCTTGCCGTTCTTTGCCCTGACCACCAGTTGGGACAGCGGCCAACTGGTGTTTACCGGCCTGCTCGGCCTGTGTGCGCTACTGGCGATCATCGACCCGTTGTACTTCAACTGGCTGGCACCCAGGCGCTGGCTGTACCTGGCGTTCCACAGCCTGACCCTGTTTGCCGCGCTGCTCACCGCCCTGCCGATCATCCTCCAGCAGACCACGGCGCAGAGTTACCGGCTGGCCCTGGGCTGCGCCGTGCTGCTGGCCATTCCCAGCCTGTTCGGCAGCCTACGCATCCGCCGCTGGTGGCGCTGGCTGGCGCTGCCGGGCCTGAGCCTGGCCCTGCTCGGCGCCGGCTGGCTGGCGCGGCCTTGGGTGCCACCGGCGACCCTGTGGCTCAGCGAGGTGGCGGTCAGCAGCCAGCTGAACACCAACCAGCGCACGCCGGGGCAGAGTCGCGAACAGCTCAGCAGCGCCCAGCTCAAGGCCCAGGGGCTGTACGCCTACACCGCGATCAATGCGCCGCGCGGGCTGGACGAGCGGATTTATCACGTCTGGCGGCACAACGGCAAAGTGCTGGAGCGGATTGCCCTGGACATTCACGGCGGGCGCCAGGAGGGCTATCGCGCCTGGACCCACAAGCGCAACTTCCCCGCCGACCCGAGCGGCAAATGGCGCGTCGATGTGCTCACCGACGGCGGCCAGATGCTCGGCGTGCTGCGCTTTCGCGTCGCGCCTTAAGGCAGAACCAGCTGACTGTGCAACTGAGTACCGTGGGTCAGGTTGTCGGCCAGCGGGCAGCGCCGCTCCACCTCTTGCAAAAACGCCTGCTTGTCCTCGGCACTCAGCTCGGCATCGATCTCGACCAACACCCGCAGGGCCTGGAAGCCGGGCCGTACCGAGGCATCGCGGCCGAGCAGGCCGGCCGGGTCATAGTCGGCCTGCAGCTCGAAGCGCATGCCGCGCAGGTCAATCTTGCGCTGATGGGCGAGCAACCGGCCGATGGTGCCAAAGCAGCCGGCCACGGCCGCCAGAACCAACTCCAGCGGCGTCGGGCCAAGGTCCTGACCGGCGGCATGCACGGGCTGATCCATGACGATACGGTGGTTGCCGCACTGCACCTCAATCGCCGAGCTGCGCCCCATGGTTCCTTGCACGCTAATGGTTTTGTTGGCCATATCAGTGCCCTACCTTGCAGCTGTTAATCCCCAGCAAACGGTACGCCGGGCACCAGTTGAGCAGCCCGGTGGCCAACGGCAGCAGACCGACCAGCCCCCACCAGCCAAGCACTCCGGTCGCGCCCAGGCCGAGCAGGATGACCCCCGCACCGATTCGCAGCAGTTTGTCGCTACGCCCTACGTTGTTTTGCATGACTGACTCCCAGGGGCATGTACCCCGACGACTGATGCCCGTTACGGGCGGATTGAGCTATTCGAAACTGGGCAGGCTGACCGTGACCTGCGCCTTGCCGGCGGCCAACCAGGCGTCCAGGCCGCCGGCCAGCGATTGCACCTGGCGATAACCCATGGCCTGCAACGCGCAGGCAGCCAGGGCCGCACGCCCGCCGGTCTTGCAGTACAGGAGGATATTCAGGTCACGAGCACACAACTCGGGATCGGCGCTGAGCTTGAACTCCAGCAGGCCGCGGGGAATGTTGATCGCGCCGGCAATATGTCCGGCGTGGAACTCGTCCGCCTCGCGTACGTCGAGCAATACGGCGGCGGCGCGGATCGCCGCGTCGGCCTCCGCCAGCGCCACTTCATGGATCTGCGCACGGGCTTCGAGGACCAGGTCATGGGCATTTTTCATTGGCTGACTCCTGCATCGGCCAGACTGCGGCGCAAGGTGAAGGCGCCACGCAGCGCGCCGAGCGCATAGCCGCGGGCCTGATCCTGCGGGTAAAGCTGATCAAGCTGCGCTGCCAACTCGGCCTTGAGGGTCTTGCCGTGGCAGGCCAGGCAAGGTTCGCCAACGCCAATCGCCTGCATCACCCGCACCTCACCCGCCACCACGGCACTCTGCTGCATGCCG
>DAITLT010000063.1:3141-10311 GCA_036835505.1 Pseudomonas sp. | reverse complement strand
GGCTCGCCGGCGGCGGCGCGCTGGGCGAACTGCTGCAGCACCTGTTGCTCCCAGGCATCGGCCGCATTGGCCGGGTTGCGCACCTGCAACGAGGTGCGTCCCACCCGCCACGGCGCCCGGCTGTGCTCGGTGGCAATCAGCGGCGCCTGCACCTGGCAGGCCTGCACCGCCTTGAGCGGGCCGCCGGCCTGCATGGCCGCCTTGACCGTATCCATAAGCTGTTTCTGGAATGCCGGGATCAGCGCCAAACCCTCGGCGGCCAATGCCTGGGCATCCTCGGCCTGGGCCGCGGAGGTTAACAACAGGGACAACAGAACAACGCTGATGCGCATGGACAAGCTCCTTTCGTGTGCCAAATTAATACTACGGGGGGTATATGATTGACAAGCCAAATAATCCGCCGCCGATGATCGGCAAACGCCTCTTGGGGTTCACCATAGCCGCTGCTGCGGGTCGTCCGGCGCACGGAAAAAGCTGTACCAAGGGTCAATCTGCAAGTTTGTTGATTTGCGACAAGCGCCAGCGGTCAAACTGCGACAATCCAACGCAGGCAAGCCGCTGCGCGCGGCGGGAGGCACTGATAGAGTGCCGCCATGAAAACCGCCCACCCCCACCGCAAACTGATTGCCTGGCTGCTTTACAGCTGTGTGCTGTTCAGTACCTTTGCCTGTGCCATTGGCCATGGGCAAAGCAGCGGTCTGCAACTGAGCGGTATCTCAACCCTGCAATGCAGCGTCGGCGGCGACATGCGCCACGCGCCAAATTCGCCAAGCCAGCCACTGGCCAGCTTCGACTGCCCGCTGTGCTCCAGCTACGCGCTGACCACCAGCCTGAATGGCTACAGCCTGCAACTGCCCAACTGGCAAGCCAGCGCCTTGCGCGCCGACAACGGCAGCGCCAGCCCGCACCTGGCGAACTTCTGGTTCGCCGCCAGCCCACGCGCCCCACCTGTGCTCTAGCCGTCCCGATTACGCCGCCGACTGCGCCTGGCCACGCCTTTGTGACCTGCGCTGGGCAAAGCCCTCGGCCCCCGAATCCCTGCACAGAGACACTTTTTATGTACCCATCCTTTCCCGATCCGCGGGCCTGCGCGGCCCTGCTCGCCCTGCTCAGCCCACTGGCCCAGGCCGCTGATCCCGTCAGCCCGCAAACCGCCAGCGAGGCCACGAATGCCGTCGAGTTGGTGCCCAGCCTAATCAAGGCCGACGCCCTGAAAAACAGCCTGCCCGGCGCCATCCGGGTCGGCACCCAGCAGCTGCACAACCTGCGCTCGGCCACCAGCGACAGCGCCAGCCTGCTGCGCGGCGTGCCCGGCGTGAGCCTGAACAGCGCGGGCGGCATCTCCAGCCTGCCGGCGATCCACGGCCTGGCCGACGATCGCCTGCGCATCAAGATCGATGGCATGGACCTGGTGGCCTCCTGCCCCAACCATATGAACCCGGCAATGTCTTATATCGCCCCGAGCAACCTGGGCAATCTGCAGGTGTACTCCGGCATCGCCCCGGTCAGCGTCGGCGGTGACAGCATCGGCGGCACCATCGTCGCCGACAGCGCAGCGCCAGAGTTTGCCGCACCAGGCGCGGCGAGCATCAACAAGGGCGAAGTGGGTGCCTTCTACCGCAGCAACAACGCGGCCCGCGGCGGCAACTTCTCCGCCACCCACGCCGAACAGTTCTTCAACATCCGTTACGACGGCAGCTACAGCAAGGCCAACAACTACAGCGCTGGCGACGACTTCAAGAAAAGCACCGGCACCGGCCAGCCCGGCAATGGCTCGCAACTGAACGAAGTGGCCTCCACCGCCTACGAGACCGAGAGCCACGCCCTGGGCATGGCCCTCAAGCTCGGTGAAGACCTGCTGGAAATGAAGCTCGGCTACCAGCATGTGCCGCAGGAGCTGTTCGCCAACCAGCGCATGGACATGACCGACAACACCGAGGAGCGCATCAGCCTGCGCTACCTGAGCCAGTTCAACTGGGGCGAGCTGGACACCCGCGTGTACCACGAGAAGGTCGAGCACGAGATGGACTTCGGCCCGGACAAGCGCTACTGGTATGGCATGCAGTCCATGGTTGCCGGCAGCAGCGACGGCTACCCCTGCGGCCCGAACTCGCAAAAGTGTGCCGCCGGCATGCCGATGGAAAGCGAGGGCAAGACCAGTGGCGCCAGCGTCAAGGCCAATATCGACCTGAACGAACGGGACCTGCTGCGGGTGGGCGGCGAGTACCAGCGCTATCGTCTCGAAGACTACTGGCCGGCCTCAGGTGGCGGCATGTGGCCCAACACCTTCGAAAACATCAACGACGGCCAGCGCGATCGCAGCGCCCTGTTTGCCGAGTGGGAACGGCAGATCAATCCCGCCTGGCTCAGCCTGGTCGGCCTGCGCTATGAGCATGTCGCCAGCGATGCCGGCGAGGTGCATGGCTATGGCCACGCCGGCGGCAACCAATTCGTCGAGGCCGCCGCCTTCAATGCCAGCGACCGCAGCCAGAACGACAACAACTGGGACTTCACCGCCCTGACCCGTTACAACCATGATGCCAACCTGGACGTCGAGTTCGGTGTGGCGCGCAAGGTGCGTTCGCCCAACCTGTACGAGCGCTACACCTGGTCGGCCTGGCCGATGGCGGCGACCATGAACAACTTTGCCGGCGACGGTAATGGCTATGTCGGCAACGTCGACCTCAAGCCGGAGGCGGCGCACACCGTCTCGACCACCCTCGACTGGCACAGCAGCGACCGCAGCCACGAGCTGAAGGTCACGCCGTTCTACACCAGGGTCAACGACTATATCGATGCGGTAAGCCTGCCGGGCAAGACCATAGTCCCAGACAAGTTCAACGTCCTGCAGTACACCAACCAGTCGGCACGTCTGTACGGCATGGATGTGTCCGGGAAAATGCCACTGGTCAGCAACGACCTGGGCAACTGGGGCCTCAACGGCGTGATCAACTACACCAACGGCAAGAACCGCGACACCGGTGACGAGCTGTACAACATCATGCCGCTGAACGGCAAACTGGCCCTGACCCAGGACATCGGCGGCTGGAGCAACAGCCTGGAAATGGAAAGCGTACAAGCCAAGAACAGTGGCTCGGATGTGCGCAACGAAATCCAGACTGCCGGCTACACCCTGTTCAACCTGCGCGCCAGCCACACCTGGAAGCAGGTGCGGGTCGACTTCGGCGTCGAGAACCTGGCGGACAAGTTCTACTACCTGCCCACCGGCGGCGCCTACACCGCCCAGGGCCGCACCATGTCGATGAACGGCATCGAATGGGGCATCGGCGTACCCGGCATGGGCCGCTCGTTCTACACCGGGGTCAATGTGGCGTTCTAAGCCACAACGCCCCTTGCTCCAGCAGCCCGCTGCAATGGCGGGCTGTTTGCACTACCAATAGTGCAGCTTCACCGCTGCACCATTGCGAGTCTGACCCCAGACTGCGACGCCTATTGCTATGGCCCCATAGCAAACTCCTTTAAGCTCACGCCCATGACCACCGCACCCTGCTCTGACCTGCTGCATATGGACGACGCTGCCCGGCTGCGCATCGGCGGTGCCTGGACGCTGGCCAATTACCGCCGCCTGCAACAGCAAATAGACGCACTGCCGCGGCCCCTGGCGGCCAACCAAACAGTCGATGTGCAGGCGCTGACGGCCCTGGACACCGCCGGAGCAAAGCTGCTGATCAAACTGCTGGGCGCCGCCCGCATCCAACAACTGATTGCCAGCGAAGACCTGCTGCCCGCTGCCCGCCGCGCCCTGCTGCACACCGTCAGCAACGCCCTGGCCGCGTCCGTACCCAGTCCGCAGCCAGCGCGTGCCAGCAGCCCCATGCAGCTGTTGGCCGCGTTAGGCGCATTGGTCGCCACCTTCGGCCGCGCGCTGCTGGCTCTGCTCGGGTTTATTGGCCTGATCCTCGAAACCCTGGCGTACACCCTGCTGCAGCCGTCGCGCTGGCGAGTCACGGCACTGGTCGCACAGATGCAGCAAACCGGCCTCAACGCCGCGCCCATCGTCGCCCTGCTGACCTTTCTGGTGGGTGCCGTGGTGGCGTTTCTCGGCGCCACGGTGCTCAGCCGGTTTGGTGCCAGCATCTACACGGTGATGCTGGTAGCGTTCTCCTTTCTGCGCGAGTTCGGCGTGCTGCTCACCGCCATCCTCCTGGCCGGGCGCACCGCCAGCGCCTTTACCGCGCAGATCGGCTCGATGAAGGCCAATGAAGAGATCGACGCGATCCGCACCCTCGGCCTCAATCCGATTGAGCTGCTGGTGTTGCCACGGGTGCTGGCGCTGCTGATTAGCCTGCCGTTGCTGACCTTTATCGCCATGCTCGCGGGGATCTTCGGCGGCGCGTTGGTGTGCGCCCTGAGCCTGGATATTTCACCCACGTTGTTTCTCTCGATCCTGCAGGACACCCCGGCCAAGCACTTCTGGGTCGGCATGGCCAAGGCGCCGCTGTTTGCCGTGCTGATTGCCGCCATCGGTTGCCTGGAAGGTTTCAAAGTCAGCGGCAGCGCCGCCTCCGTCGGCGCCCACACCACCTCCAGCGTGGTGCAATCCATTTTCGTGGTGATTCTGGTGGACGCCGGCGCCGCGCTGTTCTGCATGGAGATGGGCTGGTGAGTGCCGAGGCCATCGTCCAGGTCCGTGACCTGGCCAACCGCTTTGGCAGCCAGAGCGTACACGAGCACCTCGACCTGGACATCTACCGCGGCGAGATCCTTGCGGTGGTCGGCGGCTCGGGCACCGGCAAGTCGGTGTTGCTGCGCAGCATCGTCGGCCTGCGCGAGCCCAGTGCCGGGCGCGTACAGGTGTTCGGCGAGAACCTGCAAGACCTCAACAGTGAGCAACGGCGTCAGGTGGAACGGCGCTTCGGCGTGTTGTTCCAGAAGGGCGCGCTGTTTTCCTCGCTGACCGTGCGCGAGAACATCGCCCTGCCACTGATCGAGCACGCCGGCCTCAGCCGCGCCGACGCCGAGGAGCTGGCCCAGCTCAAGGTGGCATTGGCCGGCCTGCCCGCCAATGCCGGTGGCAAGTACCCGACCGAGCTGTCCGGCGGCATGATCAAGCGCGCCGCCCTGGCCCGTGCCCTGGCCCTGGACCCGGACATCCTGTTTCTCGACGAGCCGACCGCCGGCCTCGACCCGATCGGCGCGGCCGCCTTCGACCAACTGATCCTGACCCTGCGCGATGCCCTGGGCCTCAGCGTGTTTCTGGTCACCCACGACCTCGACACCCTGTACACCATCTGCGATCGGGTCGCCGTGCTGGCGCAAAAGCGCGTGCTGGTGGCCGACACCCTGGCGCGGGTGGCCGCCACCGACGACGCCTGGATTGCCGATTACTTCCACGGCCCGCGCGGACGCGCGGCCGCACAAGCAGCCCAGCGGCTGCAGGAGCCCAACTGAGATGGAAACCAACGCCCGCCATGTGCTGATCGGCCTGTTCACCTTACTGGTGGGCGGCGGCGCCCTGTTGTTCGCCCTGTGGCTCGGCCGCTCGAGCCTAGACAGCGGCAGCAAGGACTACGAAGTGGTGTTCAACGAGGCCGTCAGCGGCCTGTCGCAAGGCAGCCCGGTGCAATACAGCGGCATCAAGGTCGGCGATGTGGTGCGCCTGCGCCTCGACCCGAAAAACCCGAGCAAGGTGCTGGCGCGCATCCGCGTGGCCCGCGAGACACCGATCAAGCAGGACACCGAGGCCAAGCTGACCCTGGCCGGGATCACCGGCACCGCGTTTATCCAGCTCAGCGGTGGCTCACCGGGCAGCCCGGCGCTAGAAGCCAGCGGCCTGGGCAAGCTGCCACGGATCATCGCCGAGCCCTCGCCGATCAGCCGCCTGCTGAGCAACGGCAAGGACCTACTGAGCAACATCAATGACCTGCTGACCAACGCCAACCGCATGTTCTCGCCGGAAAACGCCGAGCGCCTGAGCCTGACCCTGGAGCACCTGCAGCAGACCACCGGGGCGGTGGCCCAGCAGCGCGCCGAGCTGCGCCAGACCATCGTGCAGTTTGCCCAGCTGAGCAAGCAGGCCAACCAGACCCTGGAGCAGACCACGGCGCTGTTGCGCAGCGGCAATCGCCTGGTCGATGAGCACGGCAGCGCCACCGTACACAGCGCCCAGCAGGCGATGGCCTCGCTGCAGCACGCCACCGCCAGCCTCGACCAGTTGCTCAGCCACAACCAGACAGCCCTGGGTGAGGGCTTGCAAGGCCTCAGCGAACTGGGCCCGGCGATCCGCGAGCTGCGCGCCACCCTGGCCAATCTCAAGGGCATCTCGCAGCGCGTCGAAGCCAACCCCGCCGGCTACCTGCTCGGCCGTGAACAACCCCAGGAGTTTCAGCCATGAGCGCACTGACCATTGCCGCACGGTTCGCCGTGCTGGCCCTGCTGAGCGGCCTGGCGGCCTGCTCGATCCTGCCCAAGGCCGAGCCGCTGCAGGTCTACCTGCTGCCCAGCCAGGCCAGCGCCCCGAGCCACGCGACTGCGGTCAGCTGGTCATTACGGATCAACCAACCACAGGCCAGCCAGGCCCTGAACAGCGCGCGCATTGCGGTGCTGCCCGCAGGCAACCTGATCAGCAGCTACGCCGGCAGCCGCTGGAGCGACCCGGCGCCGCGCCTGCTGCGCAACCATCTGCTGAATGCCTTCCAGGCGGACGGCCGGGTGACGGCCCTGAGCAGCGACGACGATAACCTGCAAGCCGACTTCGCCCTCGGCGGCGAGCTGCAGGCGTTTCAGAGCGAATACCAGGGCAACGTCGTGACCATCGTCCTGCGCCTGCAAGCGCGGCTGGTGGACAGCCGCAGCCAACGCATCATCGCCAGCCAGCGCTTCGAAGTGCGCCAGGCCGTCGACAATCAGCAAGTGCCGGCGGTGGTCAACGCCTTCGGCCAGGCCAATGATCGGCTGGCAGCGCAGGTGTTGCAGTGGACCTTAGTTCAGGCCAACCAGGCGGCTCAGCCGAAGAACCCGTAGCGACGTAACCCGTAGGATGGGTTGAGCGCAGCGATACCCATCAAGACCACGGCCAATTGTGTGGCTGGGTTACGGCCTACCTCTGGGCGGACAGCGGTTAAGCAAAGAACCAGTAGCACACGCCGATCGAGGCCAGCACCCCGGCCAGGTCGGCGAGCAGGGCGCAGCCCACCGCGTGGCGGGCGC
>DAITLT010000063.1:0-3131 GCA_036835505.1 Pseudomonas sp. | reverse complement strand
TGGATGCCGACCGCACCGAAGTACACGGCCAGCACGTAGAAGGTGGTTTCCGTGCTGCCTTGCATGGTCGCCGCCACCAGTGCCGGGAAGCTGTCGACGCCGTGGCTTTGCATGGTCTCGATCAGCATGGCCCGCGCCGCGCTGCCGGAGAACGGCTTGACCAGGGCGGTGGGCAGGGCGTCGACGAAACGAGTGTCCCAGCCGGCCCATTCGATCAGGCTGCGGATGCCGTCCAGGCCCAGGTCCAGGGCGCCGGAGGCACGCAGTACGCCAACCGCGCAGAGCATCGCCACCAGGTACGGCAGCAGGCTCTTGGCCACGTCGAAGCCTTCCTTGGCGCCTTCGACGAAGGCCTCGTAGACCGGCACCTTGCGCAAGGCGCCGAGCAACACAAAGGCCAGGATCATGCCGAACAACACCAGATTGCCCAGCAGCGACGACAACGCCGCCAGGGCGGTGGCCGACAGCCCGGCGAGTAGCGCCATGCCGGCACCCAGCAGTAGGGCGCCGGGGATCAGGTAACCGAGCACCACCGGGTCCCAGAGTTTCAGGCGCTGCATAAAGGCCACCGACAGCAGGCCGACCAGGGTCGAGGCGCTGGTGGCCAGCAGGATTGGCAGGAACACCAGGGTCGGATCGACGGCGCCTTGCTGGGCGCGGTACATAAAGATGCTCACCGGCAGCAGGGTCAGGGACGAGGCGTTGAGGACCAGAAAGAGGATCTGCGCATTGCTTGCCGTGGTGCTGCTGGGGTTGAGTTCCTGCAGCGCGCGCATGGCCTTGAGGCCGATCGGGGTGGCGGCGTTGTCCAGGCCCAGGCCGTTGGCGGCGAAGTTCAGGGTGATCAGGCCCAGGGCCGGATGACCACGCGGCACCTCCGGCATCAGGCGGGCGAACAGCGGGCCGAGCAGGCGCGCCAGGGCATCCACCAGGCCGGCCTTCTCGGCGATGCGCAGCAGGCCGAGCCAGAGGGTCAGGGTGCCGAACAGCAGGACCATGACCTCGACCGACAGCTTGGCCATGGCGAACAGGCTCTCGACCATGGCGGCGAACACCGCCGGGTCATCGCCCAGCAACCAGCGTGACAGGCCGGCCAGCGCCGCCACCACGAAAAACCCCAGCCACAAGGCGTTGAGCATAGTTATCCCCCCGTTTTAATGGGCGGGATAATAGCGCGGCTCGCGTACAAATGCGGTTATGCCGTTAGCGCGGCGCTTGCTTGTTGAGCACCAGCAGCAGGGCGGCGGTCTCGGCATCCGGCTCGCCGTCATAGCGCGCCTGGCGGTATTTCATCTGGAAGGCGATCAGCACATTGCGCGTGGCCGGGTCCAGTTCGCCGTGCTGCGGCACTGCATAACCCAGGCGCGCCAGTTGCGCCTGGGCAGGCTGGCGCAGAACAGCGCCTGCTGCCGGGCCACCTCGGCGGCATCCGGCCAGGCGATCAGGCCGGCATCCGCCAGGCGTTTCCAGGGGAACAGCGGGCCCGGATCGACCTTGCGCTGCGGCGCTATATCGCTGTGGGCGAGGATGCTGCCGAGCGGCAACTGGTGGCGCCGCACTATGTCCTTGAGCAGCGCGATCAGCGCATCGATCTGCGCCGGGGCGAAGGGCTGCCAGTCGCGCCTCTCGGGGCCCTCGGAGAAGCCCTGGTTGACCAGCTCGATGCCGATCGAGGTGCCGTTCAGCCAGGTACGGCCCTGCCATTGGCTGTCGCCGGCGTGCCAGGCGCGGCGATCCTCGTCGACCAGGCGGTAGATGGTCGGCGGGGCCTCGCCGATCAGGTAGTGGCTGCTCACCTCGCCCTGGCTGAGCAGCAGCAGCGAGTGCGCCAGGTCGGTGGAGGTGTAGTGCAGGATGATGTACTGCACCCGGCTGTTCTGGCCGACGGCGCTGAAGCGGGTATCTATGGGTGGGGTGCTGGCGCAGCCGGCGAGCAGGGTGACGAACAGGGCAAGGCAACTCAATCTCATGGGGTGATATGCAGCACGCTTTGCAGGTTATCCAGCAGCATGTCGACGCTGAGCATGATCAACAGCATGCCCATCAGTCGTTCCACTGCGGTCAAGCCACGGGGTCCGAGAAAACGCTGCAGCCACGAGGCCTGCAGCAGGATAAAGGCGGTCGCCGCCCAGGCCAGCAATAGCGCGGCGTAGAGTTCCCACAGCGGCCCTTCATGGGTATTGCGCAGGGTCATCAACATCGCCAAGGCCGAGGGCCCGGCCACCGCCGGGGTGGCCAGCGGCACCAGCATGGGTTCGCCATCCGGCACATCGCCGAGCACGCCTTGCGGCCCGGGAAAGATCATGCGCATGGCGATCACGAAGAGGATGATACCGCCGGCAATCGCGGTGGCCTCGCGCGACAGGCCGAGGGCGCCGAGCGCTTTGTCACCAGGGCGAACAGCAATTCGCGACCGGCCACCCGCAGCCGCCGTTGCGGCGCGACATTCTTCAGTGCGGCGATATAGATGGCAATATTGCCGAAGGGATCGGTGACCAGAAAGATCAGCACGGCGATGCCGAAAATGTCCATGACGAACTCCTCGATAGATCGCCGCAGTTTAGTCTTTTGCGGGCTGCAGCGCCTTTGGGGCGCCAAATCTATATCGTTGGTCTGCTGCCTGGGGCGGTCCCGGCCGATGCTGCTAAACTTCCCTTGTACAACTTGGTGATTTTGTACAGTTTTTTGTCTGGCATTGGAGGTCGAGTTTATGCGCGCGCTGCTGTGGTTCAAGCAGGATCTGCGCCTCGATGACCACCCGGCCCTGCAGGCCGGACTGAGCGCCGAGTGCCTGTTGCCGGTGTATGTGCTGGACCCGGCGCAGCTGCAAGCCAGCCCCTTCGGCACCCGGCGCATGGGCGTGCACCGCGCGCGCTTTCTGCTGGAGAGCCTGGCGGCGCTGGATGGCGAACTGCGCCAGCGCGGCTCCCATCTGCTGGTGGTGCAGGGCGCCGCCGAGCAGCTGATTCCCCAACTGGTGGCCCAGTTCCAGCTGCAGCAGGTGCTGACCCTGGAGGAAATCGCCCCGGATGAGCGCGCCCAAGTCGCCCGGGTGGCGCGCCGCCTCGGCGCGGTGCCGTTGCAGCAGGCCCCGGCCAACAACCTGCTGCGGGTCGAAGAGCTGCCGTTCA
>DAITLT010000062.1:0-13436 GCA_036835505.1 Pseudomonas sp. | reverse complement strand
GCAGCTGGCGATACAGCGCCGGCGTCATGCGCCCGCTGCGCAGCAGCATGGCCACGGCGCCGAAGCTGACAAACACGCTGACGGCCAAGGCGATCTTCAGCGTCAGCAGCGTGGCAAAACTGCTGGCCAACGGCGCACTCAAGGCCTGCCGATGCTCCCAGGCCAGGCCAAAACCTGCGCCATACAGCAGCAGCACAACGCCATGCAGCACGCTGCGGGTGCGGGCACCGAGGGCGCGCTCCAGCGCCTCGACAGTGCCAGGCTCGAATTGCGGCTTGACCTTGGCAAGGATCAGCACCTGGTAAAACACGGTGCCGATAAAGCCAATGGCGGCCAGTAGATGCAGGATGTGTAATAGCACGTAAGGCATTGCAAGTTCCTTGTATCAAGCATGCGCAAGAGCCTCGTCAGCCCGGCGCCGATCCATGGCACGACGCCTGCAACCAGGCAATCGCAAGCCAGGAGCTACGGAGCGCGACGGGTAAGCGTGGAGCCCTTCAGAGAAATCTCCTGCCCGGCAACAAAACCACCCGCAGAAGAGCGCACACGGGTGATGTTGTCCGACTCGTCCTTGACCTTTTTTCAGCCAACGCCAACGCCAAGCGCCTCATACCGTGCGCGAGAAACGGCCTTTTTGCTCGGCGCCAATATAGGCATCAAAGGCCATGGCCACGCTGCGCATCAACAAATGCCCCTGGGGCAACAGCACCAGCTCATTCTCGTGAATCTCCAGCAAACCGTCGGCCACCTGCTCGTCGAGCTTGCTCAGGGCCTCGGCGAAGTAGCTCTTGAAGCAAATCGAGTGACGCGCCTCGATACTGGCGAAGTCGATGCGGCCGTGGCACATCAGGTCGCTGATCACCTCGCGACGCAGTTGGTCGTCGGCATTCAGGCGATAGCCGCGATGTATCGGCAACAGGCCTTGATCGATACGCGCGTAATACTGGGAGAGTTCCTTGACGCTCTGGCTGTAGGTGTCGCCAACCTTGCCGATGGCCGACACCCCAAGACCGATCAGATCGCATTCGGCATGGGTCGAATAGCCCTGGAAATTGCGCTGCAGGGTGCCGTTGGCACGGGCCAGGGTCAGCTCGTCATCCGGCAGGGCGAAGTGATCCATGCCGATATACACATAACCGGCGGCGGTCAGGCGGCTGATGGTCAGCTCCAGCAACTCCAGCTTGCGCTCCGGCGGCGGCATGTCCTCACGGCGGATCAGGCGCTGGGCGCGCACCAGCTCCGGCAGGTGGGCATAGCTGTAGGCGGCGATGCGGTCCGGGCGCAGGGCAATAATCTTGCTCAGGGTGGTGTCAAAACTGGCCACGGTTTGCAGCGGCAGGCCGTAAATCAGATCGACACTCACCGACTTGAACTGCGCCGCGCGAGCAGCGGCCACCAGGGCATAAATCTGCGCCTCGCTTTGCACGCGATTGACTGCGGCCTGCACATCCGGGTCGAAGTCCTGCACCCCGAAGCTCAGGCGATTAAAGCCCAGTTGGCGCAGGTGCTCGATCTGCTCGGTGCTGATGGTGCGCGGATCGACCTCGATGGAAAACTCGTGCTCGTCACTGTCATCCAGGTTGAATGCCTGGTGCAGGCAATCCATCAACTCGGCCAATTGTTCGCGGGTCAGGTAGGTTGGCGTGCCGCCCCCCAGGTGCAACTGGTTGAGTTTGCGCGTGCGATCAAACAGTGCCGCCTGCATGGCAATCTCGCGCTTGAGGTAGTCGAGGTACTGGGTCGCGCGATGGGTCTTCTGGGTGATGATCTTATTGCAGGCGCAGTAGTAGCAAAGGCTCTTGCAGAACGGAATATGGATATACAACGACAACGCCTTGGGCGTGGCCAACTGATTACTGGCCTGGGCGGCGGCCTGGTAATCGTCCAGGGCAAACGCCTGATGAAACTGCGGTGCCGTCGGATAAGACGTGTAGCGCGGCCCCGGACGATCATACTTCTCGACCAGCGGGCGATTGAAACTCAGCGATTGATCCAACTCGATCACCTCAAGACATGAAAATAATAAGGCCCTGCGACCTGAAGCATGGCGCAGCATTGGTTAGACAGGCGCTCAGCCCGTCATGCTAAACGGGACAGGCGCATAACGCATAGTCGCGCCTGCGTTCGGAGCGCGCCGACAAGCGTGCGCCGCGCGCCCCAAAGCCGCCCACTGGGGCCCGCCAGAGTGCGCAACAGCCCCCTGGCACACTTGAATAGTCAGGCAATTGCGGTAGGCTTTGGCGCTTCATTAACTGGAGGAATTCCCATGGCCCGCGCCACTGCCCGTCACATCCTGGTTGCCAGCGAAGCTAAGTGCAACGAACTGAAAGCCGCCATCGAAGGCGGGGCCGACTTCGCCCAGGTCGCCAAAGACAACTCCACCTGCCCATCCAGCCGCAGCGGCGGCGATCTGGGCTCGTTCGGCCCCGGCCAGATGGTCAAGGAATTCGACACCGTGGTGTTCAGCGCACCGATCAACGTGGTGCAAGGCCCGGTGAAAACCCAGTTCGGTTATCACCTGCTGGAAGTCACCAGCCGCCAGGACTGATCTGCCCAGGCATAAGCGCCAGACACAAAAAAGCCGCAGCCGGGTCAGCCCGCCTGCGGCTTTTTCGCTCCTGGTTTAAGCGCTGCGCACTTGTTGCTCAGCGAGGAAGTCTTCTTCCAGCAGGCTGTCCTGATTCCCGCTGGCGCCCATCTCGCCATCCAGCAGCGGCGCATGTACGCGCTTGTTGCGCAGCTTGCCGAACTGATGGGCAAGGGCGTGATTGAGCTTGTCGATTGCGCCATCCACGGCGAAATCCAGGGATTCGGCTTTATGGGTCACGGACACCGGCTGCTGCCCTTTGGGCCGTGCCTCGATCTGACAACGTTTGTCATCGGCGCCAGCCTTGCCGGCGTTATCGTCATGCAGGTGAACAATCACCCGCGTCAGTTCCTCATCAAAACGATCCAGCTTGGCGCTGACACTGGCACTCACCCAATCAACCAGACGGGCACTGCCTTCGATGTGGTTATCGCTGTGAACTTGGATTTGCATACGCTTTCCTTCTTCAACTGTTCGCGAATAGCGTCGCCTGTACTGCGACGATTTCAGCCTACGCCATCCATCCGAGCAGCGGGTGATGAATTTGGCCTTTTGTTGCAATCGGCAACACTCTTGGCCATCGACCACTTATCCGCGCGCCAGAGATGTTGCGCCCAGCCCCTCGACACGACGCTATGCTGTTGTGACCGGCAACCGGCTCACGCCCCACTGTTGGCGCGCCCGCGCACAAGCTGCGCAAACCGCCGACGTCTCGGCGAAAACAGGTAAACTCGCCGACCACCGCGCGATGCACCCGGCGTGCGGACAGGATGTCGTCACTCAGGAGTTGTCCCTTGCGCCCGCTTATCACTCTCGTCACCTGCCTGCTGCTTGCTGCCTGCAGCAATAACCCGCAGCGGCTCTACGAGGAAAATGTCCAGCGCAGCCAAAGTCCGCTGGCCAGCACCACCCTGGAAGCCATCCACAACACCGAAGCCATTCCCCTGCCGGTCAACACCGCACTGCTGACCAGTGACTGGCCGATCAGCGCCACTGAGCCGCGGATGAATTTCGGCCGGTCGATTTCCAACTACCGGGTATTTTCCCTGCCGCTGAAAAAAGGCGCACCCTACTCGCTGAGCGTCAAATCGGTGTGCAACCAGCCGTGCCTGGGCTTCAACAAGTTCGCCCTCAAACCCCGCGCCATGCTGTTGGACAGCAACGGCGCAGTGATCGCGAAAAAGCCTTCGCAAGCCGCTGCCGTGCTCGGCCAGATCACCCTCAAGTGGGTCGGCGTGGCGCCAGACGACGGCACCTACTACCTGCTGGTGGCCGCAGACAACGATGACGTTGGCCGCACGATCGTGATCGAGGATGCCTGGCTGAACAACTCGCCGTTGATGGCCGTGGATGTCGGCATGCACAGCTCGCCGTTCGGCAAGGTCAGCGTGTTTGCCGAGCCGGCGGGCAAGTAAGCGGCGCCGATTGCCACGCAGTTGATCCACGCCAAGGCGCGCGTAAACTGCCGCCACTTAGGATAAGTGCCCCCGTGTAACCGCGCCGTCTGCGCGCGTAAACACGCCCTCTGCGAGGTTAGTTATGAGCATCACATCTGCCGATATTTGCGCCGCCGCCGACCAACTCAACGGCTTTGTCGGCTTCAACGCCAAGGCTGGGCACTACATCGTGCGTTTCAGCGAAGACTCATTCGGCATGGATGTGCCGGATGCCAGCATCACCCCGGCCTGCGAGTTCGTCTGGTGCGCACTGGAGGGTGATCTGATGACCCTCAAGCGCGAGCGCATCCAGATCCTGCTCGACCAGCACATCAACGATCGTCTGCAGATCAGCGCGCCGTTACTGGCCTATATGCGCCATCCAGAGCAGGCGGAAATCGTCGCCCAGCGCTTCCTGCAATAAGCCCGCTTACAACTGCAATGCCGCTCACTTAAGGTGCGACAGCGGTAGCCCGGATGAAATCCGGGGAAATTGGCAGGATAACCCGCGCCCCGGATTGCATCCGGGCTACAAAAATGCCGTTCACTTGGCTTAAGTGAACGGCATTGCGCCTATAACTGGGCACGCTCCAGCGCCGCCAGCAGCGCTGGGTCGCGGGCATAGATGTCCGGGGCGTACAGCAGTTGGCCGGCGCCATCCACTTCCGCCGTCCAGTAGCCGAGGATGATCGGCAACGGCGTACTCAAGCGAAACTCATGGGTACGCCCGCTGGCCAACAGGCTTTGCATACGCTCGCGCTCGGCGGGCGTGAGCAGCAAGTCGACCAACTGCATCACCGCCTCGACCCGCACACAGCCTGAGCTGAACGCCCGCGGCCCCTTGCCAAACAATTGCTGACTGGGGGTGTCGTGCAGGTACACGGAAAACGGATTGGGGAAGCGAAGCGCCACCTGCCCCAACGGGTTGCGGGCACCGGCATCCTGGCGCAGCTGGATGCTGCCGGGGTTGTTCCAGTCGATGCTATTGGCGTCCAGCACATGCCCCTCGCGGTCCAGCACCCGCAGGTTGTGCTTGTCGAGGAAGGCCAGGTCGCGGCGGATCTCCGGCAGTTTGTCTTCGCGCAAAATGGTCGGCGGCACCGTCCAGGTCGGGTTGAGGGTCAGCCGGGTAATCTGCGACTTGAGCAAGGGCGTCGGCCGCGCCGCACGCCCCACCTGGGTACGGGTTTGCCAGACGGGCACGAAGTTCTGGTAGTAGGCCAGTTGCGCGGCAGCCACGTTGACCAGCACGCCACTGCCCGGCAGATCGCCGGCCAGCCAGCGCCAGCGTTCGAGATTAAGACGCAACTGGGCCAGGCGCTGGGCCGGGCTGACATTCAGGGCCTCCAGGGTCGCCGCGCCCACCACGCCGTCGGCCTGCAACCCGTGCTGCTGCTGGAACAGCCTCACCGCAGCCACCAACGCCGCCCCATAGAGGTCATCGTCCAGGGTCGTCTGGGCCGGCAGATAGCCTTCACTGGTCAGCCGTTGCGCCAGGGCCGGCACGCGCGGATCACGCCTGTCCGGGCGCAACAGCGGACCGCTGGCCAGTGCCTGCCACTCGGCCAAGGGTTGTTGCCGGCGCTGGGCATAAAGCGTGCGCAATTGCTGATATTGGCTGAGGCTCGGACGCGCCTGCTGAAACGCCGCCGGCAAATCAGCAATGCCCACAATCGCCAAGGCCAGCACCCGCTCCGCAGCCCCTGCCGGGCTGGCAGCCTGCCAACGGGGCTCGATCTGCTGCTGCGGCAAGCGCCCCTGCAACAGATGCTGCAAGGCCTGCAGGTAGATATGACTGGTCAGGATCTCGTGACAATCGCTGGCCGGCTGCCCGCTCCAGGCCCGCAGACTGGCGAGCTGATAGCTGGCCGGGTTAATACCATCGTCAGCCAAGCCTTCCAACTGCCCGAGCAAGGCCGCCAACTGCCCCGTGACAGCCCACACCGGGGCGTATTGGCGCTGAGCGTAGAAGGCGTTCAGCCGCTCACGGGCGTCAGCATCCAGGCTCGCCGGCGCCTCGGGACAGGCGCCGGGCAACTGTTCGATGCTCAATTGCAAGGGCGGCGCGGGCGTCAGAGGCACCTCCACGGCCGCGACCAATGGCGCCATCAACAGACCAAGGCTCAGGTAACATGCAAATTTTTTGAACAACTGCAGCACTCCAATCCATGGCCGTCATATTCACGGCCTGCCGTGGCGACGCCGTTCACTCACGCTCAAGTATAAACAGGCGCGCCGCCGCAACGACAGGAAGTCGGGAGCCAACAACGACAATGGGGACTCTCCTCGCATGCTCACTCGATTCCGCCAGCTATGCCTGGCCGTGGCCGGACTTTGGGCCTTTGCCACACCGCTAATGGCCGCCACCTCGGCACCCCAAGCGCTATTCAACAACCTCTCCCGCGCCGCCCCAGGGCTCAACCCAGTGGCCCTGCAACACGCCCTGGCGGCCATGCAGTGCGCCCTCAACAGCGGCGCCGAACGCGCCCAACGCCTGGCCGTGATCGACTACTCGCAACCCTCGACCGCCCGCCGCCTGTGGATTTTCGATCTGCGCAAACAGGCCCTGCTGCTGCAGGACCTGGTGGCCCACGGGCAGAAGTCCGGAGAAAATTTCGCCACCCGCTTCTCCAACCGAGTCGGCAGTTATCAGTCCAGCCTCGGCCTGTTCCGCACCCAGGAAAGTTATCAGGGCAAGCACGGCTACTCGCTGCGCATGGACGGCCTGGAGCCGGGAGTCAACGATCGCGCCCGCGAACGGGCCATCGTCATCCACGCCGCCGACTACGTGAACCCACTGTGGAGCAAGCGCCAGGGCCGCATCGGTCGTAGCCAGGGCTGCCCGGCGGTGCGCCCGGAGGTTGCCCGCCGGGTGATCGACAAGCTCAAGGGCGGCCAGTTTATGTACTCCTGGTACCCTGACCGCAGCCTTGTCAAGGCCTCACCCTATCTCAACTGCCAGCCCCGCCAGGTGGCTCGCATCCTCGCTGCCAATGGCGGCTAAGCGCAGCCCATGCAACCCGAAGACCTGCTTCTGCTGGTGACCCGGCCCATGCCCTACGGCAAGTACAAGGGCCGGTTGATCGCCGACCTGCCCGGCCCGTACCTCAACTGGTTTGCCCGCGAAGGCTTCCCCAACAATGAAACCGGGCGCCTGCTGCAACTGATGCAGGAGATCGACCACAACGGCCTATCCGAACTGCTCACCCCACTGCGCCAGCGCCAGCCACGACGCTAAATCAGCGCGCCAACTCGCACGCCCCAGGCTCAAATCGCCCAGGCGGGTATACTGCGTCGCTATGCGCTGCCCAGCAGCGCCATTCCTTACTCGACCAGGCCCCAGGCGGATTCCCCATGCCCACGACCCCTACTCCAGCCAGCGACACCCTCGACAACGCCGCCGAACAAATCGTCAGCAGCAAAGTGCCGGCCTTCAGCTTCCCGTTCTCGCCCGCAGCCTTTGCGCCGAACAAGAACGACGGCCAGCCCCATCATCCCAAGGGGCATAAGTCCAACCACGACAAAACCCCCGGTCGCGCCCCCAACGGCACCCGCCGCTCCATGGGCAAACGCTAATTCATCCACTGCATCAGGTGAGCCAATGAGCACTCGTATCCTCAGCGTCATCGCCCTGACCACCCTCCTCGGCGCCTGCGCCAGCACCTCGCCGAGCGCCCCCTTGAGCGCACAAAGCCTGCAGCATCATCACTGGGTGCTGGAGAAGATCGACGGCGTGCCGCTGCCGACAGAGAAAGGCCAGGCCCCGGATCTGGAAATTGGCGAGCACCTGCGCGCCAACGGCAGCGCCGGCTGCAATCGCTATTTCGGCCAGGTGGAAGTGCAAGGCACACAACTGCGCATCAAGCAAATGGCCTCGACCATGATGTTTTGTCCGCCCCCGCGGCAAGACTGGGAGCGCGCCATGACCAGCACCCTGAGCGAGTGGAGCGAAGCAACCCTGAGCGAGCAGCAATTGCGCCTCAAGGGCCCGCAACACGAACTGCAGTTCAAGCTGCAGGACTGGGTGCGCTGAGAACGTTAATGGCGGCCAGACACGCTTAAGCTGGCTTGAACTAAGCGTGTCTGAGCCCTTATTGTCAGCTCGCACCCACCCTGAAAGGTTAAGTAACCACATGAACAAGATCCTTATCGCCTTAGGGCTCAGCATGCTGTCCGCTTACGCCACTGCGACAACACCAATGCCTACGCCCGCCCAGGCCTGCGCCTACAAAGCCGACGAAAAAGGCTTGGCTGGCGCAGAAAACCAAGCCTATGTGAAGGCCTGCCTGAGCACCCTGCAGACGGCGGACATGGCCGGCAAGTGCGAGGCCTCGGCCAACCAGAAGAAACTGGCCGGTGCAGCCAAGACCAGCTTTCTCGAAAAGTGCGTGGCAACCCTTCGCACAGCAGAAAAGGCCGGACGCTGCGAAACCTCCGCCGAGCAGAAGAAGCTGGCTGGCGCAGCCAAAACCAGCTTTGTGCAAAAGTGCATCAAGACCCTGAATGCCGCCGACGTCGCCGAGCAGTGTGAAGCGAGCGCGGCCCAGAAAAAGCTGGCAGGTGCGGCCAAGAACAGCTTTGTCGGCAAATGCATCAAGGACGCCTCTGGCACCCAAAAATAATGCAAGTTCGCAGAATGGGTTGAGCACAGCGATACCCATGCAGAGCGGTTAATGGGGTTAGACAGGATTAGCCTTGCTTGAACTCATCGTGTCTGACCCTTTAACGACCCCGGCCAACGCCATGGACGACCGCTTAGCCACAGGACTCGCTTATGACCTCACTCGCATTGCTGCTGATCGGCTTTTCCTTGTTCAGCGCCCTGGCGCTGGCGCTAAGCCACTTTCGCGCCGCCAACTACTCCGGCCAACCCCTCGCCAGAGTCATGGGCCTGCTGTTGCTGGCGGCCCTCAGTGGTCTGCAATTGGCCCACTTTGCCTGGCTGCATCTGAACCTGCCCTGGGTCGATGGCATGGCTTATCGCATTCTGCTGTTCAGTGTTGCGCCGGCATTTTTCATCTTCAGCGAGCCCTTGCTGACCCCCGCTGCAGAGCAGCCCAAGCCGCTGCTTCTGCTCTGCCATCTAGCCCCGGCGCTGCTCGCCCCCTGGCTGCTCGCCGCCATGGCCCTACCCCTGGCCTTTGTGGTCGGCGCCCTGTACCTGCTGTGGCTGGCCCGGCGGCTTTATCGGCTGCGCGGCGAACGCAGCCAGTACCACCAGGAAATCATCCTGCTGGGCCTGGTCTTTCTGATTGCCGTCGGCGTTGCGGCGCTCGGTCTGTTCCAGCATGTGCTGGCCGAGAAGCGCTTCTTCAGCCTGTATGCCAGCGCCATCGGCCTGGCCTTCCTGTTGGTGCAGATCACCCTCGGCCTGCGCCCGCAACTGGTCACGCAAATCAGTGAAAGTGCGCAGATCAGCCAAACCACCTACAGCAACTCGACCCTCGGCAATGTCGATTGCAGCGCCGCACTGGCCCGCTTGGCCTCGCTGATGCAAACCGAGCATCTGTATGCCGACCAAGAGCTCAGCCTGGCCAGCCTCGCGCAACGCCTGGAGCTGAGCAGCCATCAATTGTCGGAGCTGATCAACGCACAACTGGGCAAGGGCTTCTCCCGCTACCTGCGCGAACAACGCAGCGCGGCGGCCAGGCATATGCTCTGCGCCGAACCCTCGGCCTCGGTGCTGTCGGTGGGCCTGAGTGTTGGCTTCAGCTCGCAGTCGAACTTCTACGAAGCCTTTCGCGAGATCGAAGGCATGACCCCCGGCCAATACCGCAAGCTGCACCTGCAACGCGGCACAACGGCGTAAAAACAGCCCAAACAGGATTTTTCGACTCCTGAACGATCATTGCGGAGCTTAAAACTGCTCCGTTTCGATCAAAGCGGAAGCCCTGCCAGCGGGCAAAATCGACACTGAGGGCTCCAGACATCCAAGGAGTTCCGCCATGTACAGCGACTACCTGCTGCCTCTTGAACTGCTGATCAGCGCAAGCATGAGCCTGATTGTCCTGCGCGCCCTTTCCAGGCCCCTGCACAATGTGCTGCAGCGCATCTGCCCGGACCCACAGGCCGCCGGCTTCTGGCTGAGTTACACCCAGGTGATGCTGATCAGTGCGCCACTGTTGCTGGTCCTCAGCGTTGATCTGTTCGCCCACTTCAGCAACCCCATGGACAACCTGCGCCTCGCGCTGATGGCCGCACTGGCCGGCCTGCTGCTGGGCCTGCACTCGGTCGGCAAACGCCTGGGGAAATTCATCGTCACCCCTGATAACGCAGGGGGTTTGCAATGAACATTTTGCTTACCGGCGCCAGTGGTTTTCTCGGCCGTAATATCGCCGCGCGTTTACGCACCTCCGGCCATCAGGTACGCCCCGTGTGCCGCAGCCAGGGTGTGGATTTCGCCCACATGCTCGAACCCGCCGACTGGCTGCCGCTGCTCGCTGGGGTCGATACCGTGATCAACTGCGTCGGCATCATCGGCGAGACCGCCACGCAACGCTTCCAAGCGCTGCACACGACGGCGCCGCAAGCCCTGTTCCGCGCCTGTGTAAGCGCCGGAGTGCGCCGAGTCATCCAGGTCTCGGCCCTGGGCGCCGATACGCAGGCCTTTTCCGCCTATCACCGCAGCAAGCTGGCCGCCGACGATTGCCTGCGCAGCCTGGCGCTGGACTGGTTCGTGCTGCGCCCCGCGCTGATCTACGGCCACGGCGGCACCAGCGCCAAGCTGTTTATGGCCCTGGCCCGCTTGCCGCTGCTGCCCGTCATTGGCGCGGGCGAGCAAGCCGTACAGCCGGTGCATATCCGTGACGTGGTGGACGGCGTACTGGCCTGTCTGGTGACAACACAAACACGGCAAACCCTGGACATCGTCGGCGCCGAAACTCTGACGTTCAAGCAGTGGCTGCACAGCCTGCGCGCGGCCCAGGGCCTGGCACCGGCTCGCACGCTGCGCATCCCGTTGCGCCTGGCGCTGGCCGCAACTCAGGTGGGGCGCCACTTCAGTCCGCTGTTGCAGCCGGACAACCTGCGCATGCTGCAAGCCGGCTATCAGGGCGAGACGCAAGCGTTTAACGCGTTGCTCGGGCGCAGTCCGCTGGCCTTCGCGCCCGAATTGCTGCAGCAGGATGCCAGCACCGCACAAACAGGGAGTACGCCATGCTCTATCTAAGCCTCAAGACCCTGCACATCCTCAGCATGCTGCTGCTCTTTGGCACAGGTCTGGGCAGCGCCTTCTACAAATGGATGGCCGATCGCAGCGGCAACCTCGCCCATATCGCCGTGACCAATCGCCATGTGGTGCTGGCCGACTGGCTGTTCACCACGCCCACGGTGATTTTCCAGCCCATCAGCGGCCTGGCCATGGCCTCGCTGGCCGGTTATTCGCTGAGCAGCGACTGGATCGCCATCAGCCTCGCGCTGTATGTATTCGCCGGCGCCTGCTGGCTGCCGGTGGTCTGGCTGCAAATCCGCATGCAACGGCTGTCTGCCGAGGCGCTGGCGCAACAGACCGCACTGCCCGCCGCTTACTGGCGCATGGCGCGCTGCTGGTTCTGGCTCGGCCTGCCAGCCTTTACCGCCATGCTGCTGGTGGTGGCATTGATGGTGTTCAAACACATTCCGGGAGCCACCCTATGAACAGCCTGATGCAACAAGCCCTGGGCCACGACTGGGACAAACTGCACCCAGCCCTGCAAGCGCACTACCAGGCGGCACCCAATCTGGATATCGGCCATCTGGACATCGAATACCCGACCTTTATGCAACCGCTGCTGCACCTGCTGCATCGCTGCGGAGCATTGCTCAACCGCCGTGGGCACCATGTCGCCACCCGCGTAACAAAACACATCGACGGCGAGCGCCAATACTGGCGCCGGGCAATGACCTTTGCCGACGGCCAGGTGGTGCAGTTCAACAGCTACTGGGTGCTGGCCGGCGGCAACCAGTTGATCGAGTACGTCAACCCGCTGCTGGGCCTGCAGATGGCCGTGCATGTCGAAAACGGCCAACTGCATTACCACGGCGTGCGCTTCGTCCTAAAACTCAGCCCACTGCTGCTGCCCATCCCCGAATGGCTGGCGCTGGGGCATACCAGCATTGTCGAGACGGGTGCGGCGGATAACCATTTCGCCATGGATTTTCGCCTCACTCACCCGCTGTTTGGGCAGATCTTTCGCTATGCGGGAGTGCTGCAGAACAAGCCGGCGTAGGGAGGCCAGGTGCTCAGCAATGTGCTCGAAGGCATGTCGGTGCAACCCCCGCACGCACTTCAGTCATTACGACACCACCACCGTCTTAATGACAATTTACACATGCGTCATTAAGACACATGCAGGCATCTAAGCTACTGATATAAAAGGAATAAATAACTGGCACGACGAATGCAATGCATTGGGCGATTCATCCAATTACGCCCACATGAGGTCAGCATGAAAATTCAGTCGTTGTTTATTTTAGTGGCATTGGCCGTCAGCCATCAGGCCGGTGCCGATGAGGTCATCCGCAAGGTGCCGGATACCACGGTCGGCAAGAGCGTCGGCGTACTAACGGGGGTTATGGTTGGTGGTGCCGCCGGTGGCCCAGTTGGAGCACTGGCCGGAGGCGCTGCGGGGTTCTTCATGGGCTCCGGCGCGCAGAGCGCGGCAGGTTTGTCAGAGCGCAGCTATGAGGTCGCGACGGAAAACGGAACGCTCTACAGGGTTCGCTCCCCGAAAGCGACCTTCGCTGCCGGCGATCAGGTCCGCCGCTCCGGCCCCCGCATTTATCCTTCCCGCCACTGAGCTCGTAGTTCGTAGGCGTTAATGGGTTCAGACACCCTTAGTCGCGCTTAAACCAATCGAATCTGCCCCTTGCAAAAACCGGCTAAAGCGCCTGCCAAGCCGGCAACCAGTCCAGCGTCTGCGCGCTGGCCTGGCTCGGCTTGTACTCCGCGCCCAGCCAGCCGGCGTAGCCGCTGGCCTGGAGCGTTTGCAGCAGCGGGGCAAAATCCAGTTCTGCACTGCCCGGCTCGCCGCGGCCGGGGCAGTCGGCAAACTGCACATGACCGATGCGCCCAGCCAGCAAGCGAATGCCGGCGGGAATATCCAGACTCTGGCGAGCCATATGATAAAGATCGAACTGCGCCTGCAGGTTGGGATGGTCCACCGCACGCAACAGTTGATCCAGATGCTCGGGGCTGTTGATCAGAAAGCCCGGCATATCCAGCGGATTGATCGCCTCGCACAGCACCTGAATACCCAGCACGGCAAAGGCTTCGGCGGTTTGCCGCACGTTGCCAATCAGGCAGGCCAGCGCCTGCTCACGGCTGACGCCCTCGGCCAAGCGCCCCGGCAGCAGATTGACGCAGGCCGGGCGGACCATGGCGGCGTAGCTCAGAGCCTCCTGCAAGGCGGCGTTAAACTCGGCTTGGCGCGCAG
>DAITLT010000061.1:8743-13437 GCA_036835505.1 Pseudomonas sp. | reverse complement strand
GTATTCAAGGCCTGGACCTGGCGCTGTTTGGCGACTGGCTGCCACGCGCGCGCCGTGAACGCGCCCTGATCGGCGCCTCGATTGGCGCCTGGCGCTTTGCCAGTGCCTGCCTGGCCGATGCCACCGCCGGCATTCGGCGCCTGGGCGAGCTGTACAACGAGCAGCACTTCAGCAAAACCAGCGACCGGGCCCAGGTCAGCGCCAGTTGCCGACAGATGCTCGCCGACCTGCTCGACGGCCAGGACGCCCACCTGCTGAGCAACCCCGACTATCGCCTGAACATCGTGGTGGTCAAAAGCCATGGCCTGCTCGCCGAGGATCAGCCCCAACGCCTGGGGCTCGGGCTGTCGGCCGTGATCGGCAACAACCTGGTAAGCCGCGCCCGGCTGGGCAAACACTTCGAGCGCCTGATTGCCCATGACAGTCGCCAGGCCCCGCCATTGCAGGCCCTGGATGATTTCACCACGCGCTACCTGAGCCTGACCCCGGAAAACCTGCGCCACAGCCTGCTGGCCTCGGGCTCCATCCCGATGGTCATGGAGGCGGTGCGCGACATTCCCGGCGCAGCCAAGGGCACCTACCGCGATGGCGGCCTGCTCGACTATCACCTCGACCTGCCCTACAGCGGCACAGACGTGGTGCTCTACCCGCACTTCACCGACCGGGTAATCCCCGGCTGGTTCGACAAGAGCCTGCCCTGGCGCCGCGCCGACAGCACCCGTCTGCAGGATGTGTTGCTGCTCGCCCCCTCGCCCGATTACCTGGCCCGCCTGCCCCACGGCAAGCTGCCGGACCGCAACGACTTCAAACGCTACCTGGGCGATCCGGCCGGCCGCCGCCGTTACTGGCGTCAGGCCATGGCCGAGAGCCAGCGCCTGGGGGATGAATTTCTCGAGCTGGCCGATAATGGCCGCCTCGCCGAGCGCCTGCAGGCGCTCTAACGCCAACCCTGCTGGCTGCCCGCTGATGGCAGCCCCACCCCGAGAGCTGATCATGGCCCGCCTGTCCCTGCACTTTCCCGAAGACCAATACTGCTACCAGACCCAACTGACGGTGCGGGTCACCGACATCAATGGGGCCAATCACCTGGGCAACGACTCGATGATCTCGATGATTTCCGAGGCACGGGCGCGTTTTCTCTTCGAGTTCGGGATTACCGAAGCGGCCAGTGACGGCGTCGGCATCATCGTCACCGACCTGGCCACCACCTATAAGGCCGAAGCCCACGCCCGCGACCAGTTGCTGTTCGAGGTCGGGGTGATGGACTTCAACACCTACGGCGGCGACATCACCTTCCGCATCAGCCGCCCGGCCGACGGCACCCTGGTGGCCATGGCCAAGTCCGGCTTTGTGTTTTTCAACTACCCCAACAGCCAGGTCACCCCCATGCCCGCGGCCTTCCGCAACAAGTTCCCCCAGGTCAACTGGCTCAACTGACCCACTCAAGACAGCCGCCCCAGAGCCTTGCCCCAACTCGGCGCAACGGCCAGCGGGCGCGCCCCTTTTCAGCTCGGGCGGCATCCCCAATAGGCCTTCAGCGCCCGATTTCAGGGGCCTGCACAGACCTGGCTCAGCTCTTGCAAATACCTCCACAGCGGTAGCCCGAGAGGGTTGCCCCAACACGCCACAGAGCGTCGCCCATGGCTGCAGCAATGCCGCCCATGCCAGCCGCTCCTTGGCGTTTGGCCCCGGTATTTGGGGCGGTGGAGGCGCCGTGATCCGGAACCTTTGCTAGCAACGCTCTCAACCTGACTGTGGTTTCGACCGCAGGGTTGTCCGCCACAAGCAGACGACCTCCCCGGCCGGCTCAAGGCGCGCGTGTCCACGACCACGCAACCCCCTGATCCGGTCGGGCTCCCTTGAGCCAATGAGGTGTTCGATGAATACAAGTTTCTGGAAAGCCGGCCACGCCCCCACGCTGTTTGCAGCCTTTCTCTATTTCGACCTGAGTTTCATGGTCTGGTACGTGCTCGGCCCACTGGGCGTGCAAATTGCCAGCGACCTGCAACTGAGCACCCAACAGCGCGGCATGATGGTCGCCACACCGATTCTCGCCGGCGCCGTGCTGCGCTTTTTGATGGGCATTCTGGCGGATCGCACCTCACCGAAAAGCGCCGGCCTGATCGGCCAGGTGATCGTTATCGGCGCCCTGTTCTGCGCCTGGCAGTTGGGCATCCACAGCTATGCGCAGGCCCTGTTGCTGGGTGTGTTCCTCGGCTTTGCCGGTGCCTCCTTTGCTGTCTCCCTGCCGCTGGCCTCGCAGTGGTATCCGCCCGAGCACCAGGGCAAGGCCATGGGTATCGCCGGCGCCGGCAACTCCGGCACGGTGCTGGCGGCACTGTTCGCCCCGGCGCTGGCCGCGGCCTTCGGCTGGGGCAATGTGTTCGGACTGGCGCTGATCCCGCTGGTGCTGGTGCTGGTGATTTTCGCCAGCGTGGCCAAGAACGCACCCAACCGTCCGGCCCCCAAGGCCCTGGGTGACTACCTGAAAGCCCTGGGGGACCGCGACAGCTGGTGGTTCATGTTCTTCTACAGCGTGACCTTCGGCGGCTTCCTTGGCCTGGCCAGCACCCTGCCCGGCTACTTCCATGACCAGTACGCCTTCGACCCGGTCAAGGCCGGCTACTACACCGCCGCCTGCGTGTTCGCCGGCAGCCTGATGCGGCCCCTGGGCGGCGCCCTGGCTGACCGCATCGGCGGCATCCGCAGCCTACTGGTGGTCTACACCGTGGCCTCGCTGAGCATCTGTGCGGTGGGCTTCAACCTGCCCAGCGCCAGCGCCGCCCTGGCCCTGTTCGTGCTTGCCATGCTCAGCCTGGGCGCCGGCAATGGCGCCGTGTTCCAACTGGTGCCGCAGCGCTTTCGCAAGGAAATCGGCGTGATGACCGGCCTGATCGGCATGGCCGGCGGCATCGGCGGCTTTCTTCTGGCGGCCGGTCTGGGCGCGGTCAAGCAAGCCACTGGCGACTACCAGTTTGGTCTGTGGCTGTTTGCCAGCCTGGGCATCCTTGCCTGGTTCGGCCTGTACGGGGTTAAGCTGCGCTGGAGAACCACCTGGGGTTCGGCGGCCATGACGGCAGCCAGGGTTTAAGCACTAGCCTTACCATGGCCCGCGCCGGTTTTTGCCGCCGCGGGCCTTGTCGTCAGTCACCCGGAGAGAGGTGTGCATGAGCCTGCAACTGAGCATTGGTGAGGCCACGGCCATCGGCCCGCGCAGCGAGAATCAGGACGCCCTGCGCGTGGTCACGCCGCCCCCGGCCCTGGCTGCCAGCAAGGGCAACCTGCTGGCCCTCGCCGATGGCGTCAGCCAGTGCGCCGACGGTGGCCTGGCCGCCCGCGCCACCCTGCAGGCCCTGGCCCTGGACTACTACGCCACGCCGGAAACCTGGGCCGTGGCGCAATCGCTCGATCGCCTGTTGCTGGCCCACAATCGCTGGCTGCAGGCCAATGGCGGCGGCCAGCCACTGCTCACCACCCTCACCGCCCTGGTGCTGCGCGGGCGGCGCTTTACCCTGGCCCACGTCGGTGACTGCCGCGCCTACCGCTGGCACGCCGATAGCCTGGAGTTGCTGACCGAGGACCATGTCTGGGAACAGCCCGGCATGCAGCATGTGCTCAAGCGCGCCCTGGGTCTGGACCAACATCTGGTGGTGGATTATCTGGAGGGCGAGCTGCGCGAGGGCGAGAGCTTTCTGCTGGTCTGTGACGGCATCTGGGCGGTGCTCGGCGAGCAGGGCATGCGCAGCATCCTGCAGGCCGAAAACGAACCCAGCGCTGCCTGCCAGGCCCTGGTCAGCGCCGCCCACCTGGCCGGCAGCCAGGACAACGCCAGCGCCCTGCTGGTGCGCATCGAGCAATTACCGCAACGCGCCCTGGCCGACACCCTGGCCCAGCTCGACCAGTGGCCGCTGCCGGCCAAGCTGCGCGCCGGGCAGCATTTCGAGGGCTGGCAGGTGGACAGCCTGTTGGGCGAGTCACGCCAGTCGCTGCTCTATCGGGTGCGCGACAACCAACAGCGGGCCTGGCTGCTCAAGACCCTGCCGCTGAGTCGTCACCAGGACCCACTGGCCGGCCCGGCGTTGCTCCAGGAGGAATGGTTTCTCAAGCGCGTGGCCGGCCGCCACTTTGCCGAGGCCCACCCCCTGCCCCTACGTCAGCACCTGTATTACGTCCAGCGTGAGTACCCAGGTCTGACCCTGGCCGAACAATTTCGCCAGCACGGCCCCTTGCCCCTGCCGCAGTGGCTGGACCTGGCGACACGTCTGCTGCGTGCCCTGGGCATGCTGCACCGGCGCAATATCCTGCACCGTGACATCAAGCCGGAAAACCTGCTGTGGGGCGAGGATGGCGAACTGCGCGTGCTCGACTTTGGCCTGGCCTATTGCCCTGGCCTGTCGCGCGATGAACCCAACGCACTGCCCGGCACGCCCAGCTACATTGCCCCGGAAGCCTTTGCCGGCGAGCCTCCCGCCGCCCAGCAGGACCTCTACGCGGCCGGCGTCAGCCTTTATTACCTGCTCACCGGGCATTATCCCTACGGCGAGATCGAAGCCTTTCAGCACCCACGCTTTACCCAGCCAACCGCCGCCAGCCGCTACCGCCCGGACCTGCCAAGCTGGCTCGATGACTGCCTGAGCCAGGCCGTGGCGGTCAATCCTGCGCAGCGCCTTGAGACGGCCGAGCAATGGCTGCTG
>DAITLT010000061.1:0-8733 GCA_036835505.1 Pseudomonas sp. | reverse complement strand
CTAAGGGTCTGGCGCGGCCTGGCGCTGCTGTCGCTGCTGGCCAATCTGCTGTTGCTGATGGTGCTGCTGCACGGCTAAGGCGCCTGCTGGCGCTCCTCGCCCACCCGGCGGGCAGCGCGGCACCAGGGCGGTGCAACTTCGCCTTAAAGCAGTGCGCCAGCCCCTCAATCTCGCCCCTGCCAGGCCTGGCAAGCGCCCAAATACGGTGCCCTGACAAAGTTGGCACAGCCCCTGCAATAGCCACTGCGACCGTGTAAATAAACAGCCCTGGGCAACTGGCTGGGTATTTTTTCGGACTCTTTGGCCGTGATGGGTTGTTGCTGCGAGGGGCGTGCTGAACGCGCACCGGCCAGCCACTTGGGCAGCACAAGCCCTGACGAGCTGAGGGTCTTTTTATCCCCAGAATTGCGCTTGCAGATGTGTGGAGTAACGCCATGAACAAACAAAAGCTGGTAATGATCGGTAACGGCATGGCCGGGGTTCGCACCCTGGAAGAGCTGCTCAAACTGGCCCCCGATCTCTACGACATCACCGTGTTCGGCGCCGAACCACACCCCAACTACAACCGCATTCTGCTCTCCCCGGTACTGGCCGGTGAGCAGACCTTCGAAGAGATCGTGCTCAACGACCTCAGTTGGTACGCCGAGCACAACATCCGCCTGCTGCTCAATCGCAAGGTGGTGCAGATCGACCGCAAGAAACGCCTGGTGGTCGCCGATGACGGCAGCAGCGCCCACTACGATCGCCTGCTCATTGCCACCGGCTCCGTCCCGTTTATCCTGCCGGTGCCGGGCAACAAGCTGCACGGGGTAATCGGCTACCGCGACATCGCCGACACCCAGATGATGATCGACACCGCCAAGACCCACAGCCATGCGGTGGTCATCGGCGGCGGCCTGCTCGGCCTGGAAGCGGCCAACGGCCTGAAACTGCGCGGCATGGACGTGACCGTGGTACACCTGGCCGACTGGCTGCTGGAGCGCCAACTCGACCGCACCGCCGGCAAGCTGCTGCAGAGCGCCCTGGAAACTCGCGGCATCCACTTCCGCCTCAATGAGCAAACCGAAGAGCTGATGGACAACGGCGAAGGCCGGGTCTGCGCGGTGCAGTTCAAGAGCGGCGACGTGATCCCGGCCGACCTGGTGGTGATGGCCGCCGGTATCCGCCCCAACACCGAACTGGCCGAGAAGGCCGGGATTCCGTGCAACCGCGGCATCCTGGTCAACGACACCATGCAGACCTACGACCCGCGCGTCTATTCGATCGGCGAATGCGCCAACCACCGCGGCACCGCCTACGGCCTGGTCGCCCCGCTGTTCGACCAGGCCAAGGTCTGCGCCAACCACCTGGCCCAGCTCGGCTTTGCCCGCTACCAGGGCTCGGTCACCTCGACCAAGTTGAAAGTCACCGGCATCGACCTGTTCTCCGCCGGCGAATTCATGGGCAGCGATGGCACCGAGACCATCACCCTCTCCGACCCGATCGGCGGGGTGTACAAGAAACTGGTGATCAAGGACGACATCCTGGTCGGCGCCTGCCTGTATGGCGACACCGCCGACGGCGGCTGGTATTTCCGCCAGGTCAAGGAAAACGCCAACATCAGCCAGATCCGCGATCAGTTGATGTTCGGTGAGAATGTCATCGGCGACGGCGGCCACCAGGGTCAGAACAGCGCCGCAAGCATGCCCGACAGCGCCGAAGTGTGCGGCTGTAACGGCGTGTGCAAGGGCACCATCGTCAAGGCCATCCAGGAAAACGGCCTGTTCAGCGTCGACGAGATCAAAAAGCACACCAAGGCCGCCAGCTCCTGCGGCTCCTGTGCCGGCCTGGTCGAGCAGATCCTGATCAGCACCGTCGGCGGCGCCGCCGACGTCAAGCCCAAGAGCGAGAAGGCCATCTGCGGCTGCAGCGAGCTGAACCACGGGCAGATTCGCAAGGCGATCCGCGAAGAGCACCTGACCCGCATGGCGCAGACCATGGATTACCTGAACTGGAGCACGCCCAACGGCTGCGCCACCTGCCGCCCGGCGCTCAACTATTACCTGCTCTCGACCTGGCCGGGCGAAGCCAAGGACGATCCGCAATCGCGCCTGATCAACGAGCGCGCCCACGCCAACATCCAGAAGGACGGCACCTACTCGGTGGTGCCACGCATGTGGGGCGGCGTCACCAATCCGTCCGAGCTACGGCGGATTGCCGATGTCGCCGACAAGTACAACGTGCCCATGGTCAAGGTTACCGGCGGCCAGCGCATCGACCTGCTGGGGATCAAGAAGGATGACCTGCCGGGCGTCTGGAAAGACCTCGACATGCCTTCCGGGCATGCCTACGGCAAATCCATCCGCACCGTAAAAACCTGCGTGGGCAGCGAATTCTGCCGTTTCGGCACGCAGAACTCGACCCAACTGGGCATCGACCTGGAACACGACCTGTTCAATATGTGGTCGCCGCACAAGGTCAAGCTGGCCGTCTCCGGCTGCCCGCGCAACTGCGCCGAGGCCGGCATCAAGGACGTCGGCATCATCGGCGTGGATTCGGGCTGGGAGATGTACATCGGCGGCAACGGCGGGATCAAGACCGAAGTGGCGGAGTTCTTCGTCAAGCTCAAGACCGCCGAGGAAGTGCGCGAATACAACGGCGCCTTCCTGCAGTTGTACCGCGAGGAGGCCTTCTACCTGGAGCGCACCGTGCATTACATGCAGCGCGTCGGCATGGAGCACATCAAGAAAGCCGTGCTGGAAGATGCCGACAACCGCCAAGCGCTGAATGCCCGCCTGCAGTTCGCCCTGTCGTTTGAGCAGGATCCGTGGCAGGAGCGTCTCGAGCAGCCGCAACTGAAGAAAGAATTCGACCGCATCGCAATCACCGAGCTGGCCTGAGCGCCCGCGCCTGGCGGGGCCGCAACCGGCCCCGGCAGACCTACCCCCTGTTTGAGGACTGGATGATGAATTGGCTGGATATTTGTGCCCTGGAAGAGATCAATGTGCTGGGTTCGCGCGTCGTCGCCAGCGCCAAGGGCGACATCGCGATCTTCCGTACCGCCGGCGACGAGGTGTTTGCCCTCGATGACCGCTGCCCACACAAAGGCGGCCCGCTGTCCCAGGGCCTGGTCTACGGCAAGCGCGTGGCCTGCCCGCTGCACAACTGGCAAATCGAGCTGGAGTCCGGCGCCGCCGTGGCCCCGGATGTGGGCTGCGCCCATCGTCATCAGGCCAGGGTGGAAAATGGTCGGGTGTTGCTCTCGATCAACCAGGCCGAGAAGTGCGCCTAAGCGGCAGTTAAGCCCCGCAAAAAATCCAGGCGGCCTGCTAAGGGCCGGCCTGTGAAGGGTCAGAGTCGAGCAATCGGGAGTCGAACACCATGCCTAGCGCCCACCAGGTCACGGCCTCCACCTGCTGTTATTGCGGCGTCGGCTGCGGCGTACTGATCGAGCATGACGGCGAGCAGATTCTCGGCGTCAAGGGCGATCCGCAGCATCCGGCCAACTTCGGCAAGCTGTGCAGCAAGGGCTCGACCCTGCACCTCACCGGCGACCTCACCGCCCGTGCGCTGTACCCCGAACTGCGCCTGGGCAAGGGCCTGGCGCGTTCGCGCACGGACTGGGACAGCGCCCTCGACCACGCCGCCAATCTGTTCGCCGCGACCATCCGCGAGCACGGCCCGGACAGCGTGGCGTTCTATGTCTCCGGGCAACTGCTCAGCGAGGACTACTACGCCTTCAACAAGCTGGCCCGCGCCGTGGTCGGCACCAACAATATCGACAGTAACTCGCGGCTATGCATGTCCTCGGCAGCCACGGGTTACAAACGCAGCCTGGGCGCCGATGCGCCACCGTGCAATTACCAGGACATCGAGCAAACCGACTGCCTGCTGATTGCCGGCTCGAACCTGGCCTATGCCCATCCGGTGCTGTTTCGCCGCCTGGAAGAAGCCAAGGCCCAGCGTCCGGACATGCGCATCATCGTCATCGATCCACGCCGCACCGACACCTGCAGCCTGGCCGACCTGCACCTGGCCCTGCAACCCGGCACCGATGTGGCGCTGTTCCACGGCCTGCTGCATATCCTCATGTGGGAAGGCTGGATCGACCGGGACTTTATCGACCAGCACACCGAGGGTTTTGCGGCCCTGAAAAACCTGGTGCGCGACTACAGCCCGCAAATGGTCAGCGAACTGTGCGGCATCCCGGTGGCCGACCTGCAAACCTGCGCCCGCCTGATCGGCAGCGCGCCGAGCTTCCTGTCCCTGTGGTGCATGGGCCTCAACCAGTCGAGCAGCGGCAGCGCGAAAAACAGCGCCCTGATCAACCTGCACCTGGCCACCGGGCAAATCGGCCGGGTCGGCGCCGGACCCTTCTCCCTCAGCGGCCAACCCAATGCCATGGGCGGGCGGGAAACCGGCAGCCTGGCCAATCTGCTGCCTGGTCACCGCGATGCCGACAACCCGCAGCACCGCGCCGAAGTGGCGCACTACTGGGGCGTCGAGCAATTGCCGAGCAACCCTGGCCTGAGCGCGATTGAGCTGTTCGACGCGGTCCACGCCGGGCGCATCAAGGCGCTGTGGATTGCCTGCAGCAACCCGGCACAGTCGCTGCCCAACCAGACCCTGATTCACCAGGCGCTGGCCAACTGCCCGTTCGTGGTGGTGCAGGAAGCCTTCGCCAATACCGAGACCTGCGCCTACGCCGACCTGTTGCTGCCCGCCGCCAGTTGGGGCGAGAAAGAAGGCACGCTGAGCAACTCCGAACGACGCATCAGCCATGTGCGCCGCGCCGTGCCACCGCCCGCCGAGGCGCGCCCCGACTGGGCCATCACCAGCGACTTTGCCCAGCGCCTGGAAGCCCGGCTGCGCCCCGGTCAAGCCAGCCTGTTTGCCTTCGCTGGCCCGCAAGAGGTGTTTGAGGAATACAAATACCTGACCGAACAGCGTGACCTCGACCTCTGCGGCATCAGCTATGCCCTGCTGGATGCCCAAGGCCCGCAACAATGGCCCCTGCCCCGCGGCGCCAGCAGCGGCACCCCGCGGCTGTATGGCGATGGCCAGTTCCCAACCCCCAGCGGCCGCGCGCAGTTCATCGCCGACGCCTATCGCGCGCCCCAGGAAAAACGCGACGCGCGCTTCTCCCTGAGCCTCAACACCGGACGCCTGCGCGACCAGTGGCACGGCATGAGCCGCACCGGCACCGCCCCGCGCCTGTTTGCCCACGCCGAACAAGCGATGGTCAGCCTGCACCCGGACGAGCTGCGCCGCCGGCGCCTGCAGGACGGCCAGTTGGTAACCCTCAAGAGTCGTCGCGGCAGCCTGGTGTTGCCGGTTCACAGCGACACCAGCGTGCGCTCTGGCCATGCCTACCTGCCGATGCACTGGGGTGATCGCTTCCTCAAGGGCCTGGGCACCAACGTATTGACCTCGCCGGCCTGCGATCCGCTATCCAAACAGCCGGAACTCAAGCATGCGGCGGTGGAAATCAGCGCAGTCGAGCTGCCTTGGCAATTGTTCGCCCTGGTCGAGGGCGAGGTACAAATGCGTCTCGCCGCCCTGCGCCCGCTGCTGGAAGGCTTTGCCTATGCCAGCCTGGTGCCCTGCGGCCGCGAACAGCCGGCCCTGGTGCTGCACGCCGCCGCGGCCACCCCGCCAGACAGCGCCCTGCTGGCGCAAATCGATCAGTTGCTGAACCTCAATGACGGCCCGGTGCTGGCCTATGACGACCCGCGCAAAGCCGTAGGCAAGCGTGTACGGATCAAGGACGGGCGAATTACTGCCCTGCGCCTGGCCGGTGAAACCCTCGCCCGCGACTGGCTGAAAAGCCTCTGGCAGGAACAACGCGCCGATGCCGCCCTGCGCCGCTGGGTGCTCGCCCCCCTGGGCACCCCACCCGGCGACAGCGCAGTGACAACACGACGCGAGAAAACCTTGTGCAATTGCCTGAACGTCAGCAACACGGCAATTTGCGCCGGCATCGGCCGCGGCCTGGACCTGGCCGGCCTGCAGCAGGAACTCGGTTGCGGCAGCCAATGCGGCTCCTGCATCCCGGAAATCAAACAACTGCTGGCGCAGCCAATGCTCGCCACAGCGAACGCCTGAGGAGAAACCCATGAGCGCAAAAGTCTGGCTGGTCGGCGCAGGCCCTGGCGACCCCGAGTTACTCACCCTCAAGGCCGTGCGCGCCCTGCAACAGGCGCAAATCGTCATGCTCGACGATCTGGTCAACCCGGCCGTGCTGGAGCACTGCTCCGGCGCGCGAGTGATCCGCGTTGGCAAGCGCGGCGGCTGCCGCTCCACACCGCAAACCTTTATCCATCGCCTGATGCTGCGTTATGCCCGCCAGGGCAAGTGCGTGGTGCGCCTGAAAGGCGGCGACCCGTGCATCTTCGGCCGTGGCAGCGAAGAAGCCGACTGGCTTGAGCAGTTCGGCATCGAGGTGGAAATGGTCAATGGCATCACCGCCGGCCTGGCCGGCGCGACCAATTGCGGCATCCCCCTGACCTTGCGCGGCGTCAGCCGTGGCGTGACCCTGGTCACCGCCCACACCCAGGACGACAGCAGTCTGAATTGGGCCGCCCTGGCCCAAGGTGGCACGACCCTGGTGGTGTATATGGGCGTGGCCAAATTGACGGAGATTCGCGACAGCCTGCTGGCTGGCGGCATGCGCGCCGACATGCCGGTGGCGATGATCGAAAACGCCTCACTACCACAGCAACGCGAATGCCGCAGCACCCTTGCGGCCATGCAGGCCGCCGCCACTGAATTCAAACTGAAAAGCCCGGCCATCCTGGTGCTCGGCGAAGTCGCCGCCAGCCGCCAGGCCCTGGCCCTGCTGCACAGCGCCTAAGCGCTTGACTCCTGCGCCTGTGCGCACTGCCCGGTCCGATCCGGGCTTTTTTATGCGAATAAAAAAACCCGGCCGTAGCCGGGTTTTTTGGGGTGTCACGCTCAGGCTAGCCGAGCATGACGGTGCAGCACTTACTTGCCTGCTTCAACAGCCGCTTCTACGCGACGGTTTACCGCACGACCAGCTTCGCTGGCGTTGTCAGCAACCGGAGCTGCTTCGCCGTTGCCGACTGCGTTTACGCGCTCAGCTTCAACGCCGTACTGGTTAACCAGCACTGCACGCACGGCGTTGGCACGACGCTCGGACAGCTTCTGGTTGTAGGCATCAGAACCAACGGAGTCGGTGTGACCTTCCACGGTGGTGCTGGTTTGTGGGTACTGCTTCATGAAGTCAGCCAGGTTCTTGATGTCGCCGTAGCTGTCTTGCTTGACTTCAGCCTTGTCGAAGTCGAATTTCACGTCCAGTTCAACGCGTACGGCTTCAGCAACCACTACACAGCCATCGGCATCAACGGTGGCGTTGGCTTCGGTGCCTGGGCACTTATCCAGGTTGTCGCACACGCCGTCGCTGTCTTCGTCGTTGCACACTTCAGCAACCACTGGAGCCGGCTCGGCTTTCTTGGTGCCGCCACCGAAGTTGGCGCCGATACCCAGGCCAGCGGCCATTTCGGTTTCGTTAGCGTCGATGTTGTACATCGCGTCAACGCTAGCCTTGGCGAAAACGTTCTCGGTGAAGTAGTACTTCACGCCAGTGCCCACGTTAGCGAAGGTGCTGTGGTCACGGCCGGTACGATCCGGAACGTTGCTGATGTTCTGGTGGGCGAAGCCAGCAGATACGAAAGGACGCAGGCCTACGCCTGGGGTGCCGAAGTTGTACACGGCGTCAAGGGCAGCCAGGTTGCCTTTGATGTTTTTGTTGCCGGTGTCGTTCTCCGAACGCATGTCGTGGTATTCGCCATACGACAGGGCCAGTTGCACGTCATCGGTCAGGAAGTAGCCCACCGAGCCACCGAGCAGGTTGCCGTTGCTCAGATCGCGGGAGCTGTCGGTGATATAACGCTTACCGAAAGCATCCACCTCGACTGCGCCTTGGCCCTGAGCCAGTGCGCCGATGGAAGTGGCAGCAACGAGAGCGCCAATGACTACGCCTAAGGTGTTTTTCAGTTTCATCCGTAAATCCCCATTATTCATGAATTACAAGTTGTTCGAGAGTTTGGGAACAACTCAGTTGCCGATTTTAGCATGGGCGACCGGCCAACTAACAAAATTTTCACATGGCTATTTCGTCGGCCATCCCGGCAAATTTCTCGCGCAGACGATCCAGCGCACGTTTGTAGCGCATCTTGGTTGCGCTCAGGCCCATGTGCATGATGTCGGCGATCTCCTGGAACTCCAGTTCAGCAACAAAGCGCAACACTAAAATCTCGCGATCGATGGGATTGACATGCACCAGCCAGCGATCCAGGCCGCCGCGATCTTCGGCTTTCGGGGCGCTCTCTTCCACCGCCTCTTCCAGCGGATCGAGGCTCAGGGCATCGAGCAGGCGGCGCTTGCGTCGTTCTTTGCGATATTGGGTAATGCACTCGTTATAGGTGATGCTATATAGCCATGTTTTGAACTTGGATTTACCTTCGAAGTTCTTTAGACCATAAAGAACCTTGAGCATGACCTCTTGGCAAACATCATCCGCATCGCGGTCATTACCCAGATAACGCGCACAAACATTGAACAGCGTGCGCTGGTAGCGGCGCATCAGTTCTTCGTAGGCACGGGTAATGTGAAATAACTCGACACGGGCACGATCCACCAGCTCTTCATCCGAGAGTTCGCGGGGATCGTAACGCGAAGATAGCGCTTGAACTGTATTCAAAACGAATTGGGCCGGCAGTCAGGTCGAGACAG
>DAITLT010000060.1:0-13536 GCA_036835505.1 Pseudomonas sp. | reverse complement strand
CGGTACAGCAGCGGGCTGGTCTTGTTCACCACCATCTCGGTGAACTGCACCACCACGGCAATCACCAGAATGAAACTGATGGTGCGCAGAAACTCGATATCCAGCGGCTTGAGCACGTATTGCTGAACCAGATAGCTGCACATGGCTGCCAGGGTCAGGACAAAGGTGGTTGCCAGGGACAGGCCAATGGCGGTCTCGATCTTCTTCGATACGCCCATAAACGGGCACAGGCCAAGAAACTGCACGAGGACGAAGTTGTTGACCAGGATGGAACTGACCAGGATCAGGGCGAATTCGGTCATGCGGGGTTGCTCATCGAAGAGGGGCTGTCAGGGCTGGGAGGGCGACACTGCGGTGGCCGGCTTCTGCACGGGCGGCATTATCGGACGAATGCCCGGCCGCTCGCAATCATCGCCGGTGATTGCTTGTGCTACCGCTGGGGGCGGCAAACGCGACGCTGGTCATGGGGCTGTGCCGCTGGTCGCAAGTTTGCCCTGCTGCCTCGGCGGGCCGCCTCGGCAGGGCTAGGCTGGAGCAAGCAGGGAGGCTAAAGCAAGCCTTGGTGCGGAGCCGGCAATGAATGCTGGCCAATGCCGCACGCTAGTTTGGGAGTTAGGCATATGGCCGCCTCGCGAACCCGCGGTTTTACCCTGATCGAGCTGTTGATAGCGGTGGCGATCATCGGCATTCTTGCGGCCATCGCATACCCCAATTACACCCAATACCTGATCCGCAGCAATCGCGCCGCCGCCCAGGCGCAGATGCTGGATATTGCCAATCGCCAGCAGCAGTTTCTCCTCGCCAATCGCGCCTACGCCAGCAAGGCCACCCTGGAAGCCAGCGGTTATGGCCTGCCGACAGAGGTCAGTAGCAAATACGCCTATGCCATCACGCTGGGCACGGGCAGCGTGCCTACGTTCAGCATCACCTTTACCCCTTTGGGCAGTCAGGCGAGTGATGGTGATCTGGGTTTGACCAGCGAAGGGGATAAAACCCCGTTAGGCAAGTGGTGAGCACGATGCACAGAGCATCTGGCCGGCAGACCGGTTTCAGCCTGATCGAGGTTCTGGTGACGCTGCTGATCATGGCGGTGGGCTTGCTCGGGGTAGTGGCCCTGCAGGCGCGAATGCAGCAGTCGGAAATGGAAGCCTATCAGCGCTCGCAGGCCCTGATGCTGCTGGATGACATGGCCAGCCGCCTGGCCGCTAATCGCAATGTCGCGGCCAGTTATGTGACCGGCACTGGCAGCCCCCTGGGGGCGGCCATGAGTTGTCCGACGGGCACCGCCAACCAGCAGCAACGTGATGCTCGCGAGTGGTGCCAGGCGTTGCAGGGCGCCGCCGAAAGCAGCTCCGGTAGCCAGGTTGGTGCCATGTTGGGCGGGCGCGGCTGCGTCGAGTCATTAGGCTCGGGGCAATACCTGATTACTGTGGCTTGGCAGGGCCTGGGGCCGCTGGTCGCGCCGCCGGCCGGGGTCGGATGCGGCGCTAACAGCTATAACGGGCTGACGGGGAGTGACTGCCTGAATGACCTGTGTCGGCGGGTGGTTACCACTGTTGTTCGGGTGGCCAGCCTATGAGCCGGATTAACAGGCGTGTTGAAGGCTTCGGCCTGATTGAACTGATGGTGGCGATGGCCATTGGCTTGCTGCTTACCCTTGGCATCCTGACGATTTATCTCGACATGAGCCGCAGCAATGCCGAACTCGGCAAAACCAATCTACAGATCGAAAATGGCCGACTGGCGATCCAGATGCTGCGTGATGAATTGAGTCATGCCGGCTTCTGGAATGGCTATATAGCCGAGTTCGACGATTTGACCCTGACCGGCGTGCCGACCGATTACCCCAGCGCCCTGCCGGCGCCTTGTGCGGCCTACGCGGACTGGACCCCGACCGACAAGAGCAATGCCCTGGGGGTGGCCGTGCAACTGTACGCCGACGTGCCTGCAGGCTGCACCACCCAGTTGAGCAACAGGGTGGCCGCCAGCGATGTGTTGCTGGTTCGCCATGCTGCCACCTGCGCCGCCGGGGTTGGCGCTTGTGCCGCCGATACACCGGGACGGCTGTATTTTCAGACCTCCCTGTGCGAGGGCGAGACTCGCTATGTGTTGGCGCCCAACGGCTTTGCGTTGCACCAGCGCAACTGCACCAGCTTGGCCGAGAAGCGCCAGTACATCAGCAACATCTATTACCTGCGCGATTATGCGATGACCCCCGGCGATGGCGTGCCCACCTTGATGCAGTCCAGTTTTGACCTGTCTGGCGGCGTGCTCGGGCAACAACCGGCGATGCCCATGATCGAGGGGGTGGAGGCCATGCGTTTTCAGTTCGGCGTAGACAATCTCAGCGATAGCGCAGCGGCAATCAATTATTTGCAAGCGGTGAGCTGGGCCGATACGCGCAACAAAAACTCGCCGACCAATCGTGGTGACGGCGCGGCAGATGCCGAGTGCTCCTCGGCAAGCCCCTGCAGCCTGGCCAATCTGGTCAATACGGTGGTGGTCAAGGTGTATTTGCTGGTGCGCAGCCCTGAGGCGAGCCCTGGTTACAGCTCGGACAAAATCTACAGCCTGGCCGGAGAAACCTTTGGCCCCTTCAATGACAGCTTCAAGCGCCATGTTTATGTGACCACGGTACGCCTGAGCAATATCTCCGGACGGAGGGAAACTCCATGAATCGATTAGCGCAACGTCAGCAAGGCATGGTGCTGGTCACCGGCCTGATCATGCTGCTGCTGTTGACCTTGATGGCCTCAACCGCATTTACCCTGAGCTCCACCAACTTGCAGGCGGTGGGCAACCTGCAATGGCGCAATGAGGCGTTGGCCGCCAGTGATGCCGCCCTGGAACAGGTGATTGGCTCGGCATTTGCCACGGCGCCGGCGGCGCAATCGATCAATATCGATATTAATCATGACAATAGCAGCGATTACACGGTGCAGATGGCTGCCCCGGTCTGTGTCCGCTCCAGCCTGGCCAGTGCTGCGGCGCCCAGCAGTCTGACCCTCTCGGGATTGTCCAATCTGACCTGGAATACCGTCTGGGACCTTGAGGCCAACGTGCTGGATGCCGCCAGCGGTGCCGCCGTCAGGGTGCGCACCGGCGTGCGTGTGCTGTTGTCGGATGCAGAGAAGAACAGTGTCTGCCCCTGAGTTGTTTTGCGAGGTGCGACTATGAACGCGTTTATCCATGCAGTGGCGGCCCTGGGGCTGTGGGCTATGGCCGCGCTGACCCAGGCGGAGGACATTGACCTGTTTGTCGCGGCGCCGCCCAATGCCACGGATCTGCCCAATGTCCTGATCATTCTCGACAACACGGCGAACTGGAACACCCCCTTCAGCAATGAAATGGCCGCCCTGTCTTCGGTGGTCAGTGCTCTGCCGGCGGACAAGTTTCGGCTTGGCCTGATGCTGTTCAGTGAGACCGGGGCCGGAAACTCCGGTAATGACGGCGCCTATGTGCGTGCCGCCATTCGTCCGCTGAGTGCGCTGAACAAGCCGCTGTATCAGGGCCTGGTCGACAGCCTGGATATTACTGACGACAAGTCCAATGGCGGCAAAATCAGCAAGGCCATGGAGGAGGCCTACCTGTATTACTCGGCGCGTCTGGCCCATGCCGGCAACAACAAGGTCAAGACCGACTACACCGGCAACGCCGGGGTCAGTGCCAGCTCCGATGCCATTTATGCCCTGACGGCCAATGCCCTTTCGGCCAAGGCGGCGGCCCGTTACAACAATCCGATTGTTTCCGGTTGCGCGAAGAACTTCATCATTTACATCAGCAACGGCGCCGCCCAAGACAACAACGCCGACATTTCTCAGGCCACGGCGGCGCTGGCCGCTGCCGGTGGGGCGACCACCGCCATCGCCATCACCCCGAGCGGTTCGCAGGATAATGTGGCCGATGAGTGGGCGCGCTTTATGAAAAAAAGCAGCCTGGGCATAACGACTTATACCGTCGACATCAACAAGATCAGCACGGGTCAGGGGCCTGGCTGGACGGCATTGCTGCAGAGCGTGGCACGGGTCAGCAGTGGCAAATATTTCAGCGTGACCAGCAGCGGTACGCAGATTGCCGATGCGCTGAATGCGATTTTTTCCGAGATTCAGTCGGTTAACAGTGTGTTCGCCTCGGTCAGCTTGCCGGTCAGTGTGAATACCCAAGGGACTTATCTGAATCAGGTCTTCGTCGGCATGTTTCGTCCGGACCCGGACTCCTTCCCGCGCTGGACCGGCAACCTCAAGCAATACAAGCTCGGTCGTATGGTCAACAGCCAGACCAACAGCCCCTTGCGCCTGCTGGATGCCGACGACAATAGCGCGATCAACACCTCGACAGGCTTCGTCACCGAGTGCGCGCGCAGTTTCTGGACACCCAGCGTGCTGGACAATTACTGGGCGTTCAGCCCACGGGGCGGCTGCCTGGCGCTTGCCGGCGCAGAGAACTCCAACTACCCGGATGGCAATATTGTCGAGAAGGGCGCGCAAGCCCACCGTTTGCGCAGTGATGCAACGCGCACGGTGAAGACCTGCTCGCCGGTGTTTGCCAGTTGCACAGCCATGACCTCGTTTGACAATGCCAATACGGCGATTAGTTCTTCCCTGCTGGGCACTGCTGATGCGGCAGAGCGCACCGCGGTGATCAACTGGAGTCGTGGTAGCGACCTCAAGGATGAGGATGGTGATGCCAATACCAGTGAAAATCGACCGTTCATCCACGGTGATGTGGTGCATTCACGGCCGGTGGCAATCAACTACGGCACCGATGCGGCGCCCCAGGTAGTGACTTACTACGGCGGCAATGACGGCGCATTACGGGCGGTGAATGGCAATCGCAGCACGGCCATTGGTGGCGTTGCCGCGGGCAGTGAGCTCTGGTCGTTTGTCCCGCCGGAGTTCTATCCAGGGCTTAAGCGCTTGTACGACAACAGCGTGACCATCAGCTTTCCGGGGCACACCGCCGGCGTGCCCACACCATTGCCAAAGGACTATGGCTTTGACGGGCCGGTGACGGCCCTCAAGAACGCCAGCACCACCTGGCTGTACGCGAGCATGCGGCGTGGCGGGCGCGCGTTGTATGCCTTTGATGTGACGGTCCCCGGCTCGCCGACACTGAAGTGGAAAAAAGGCTGCCCGAACAACTTCCCCTTGTCCGGCGCGGTCAGCGATGCCGATTGCACTACCGGCTTTAGTGGCATCGGGCAAACCTGGTCCGCGCCGAAAGCTCTGAAGGCGGCCGGTTATGGCGCAGGAGCCACGGCTTTATTGGTCATGGGCGGTGGCTATGATCGCTGCGAGGACGCTGATCCACATGCCTGTAGCGGTGCCATCAAGGGTAATCATGTGTATGTCATGGATGCCGATACCGGCGCCCTGCTAAAAACCTTCGACACGCTGCGCAGCGTAGTCGCAGACATCACCGTGGTACCCAATGCGGCAGGCCTGGCCATCTATGCCTATGTGGTGGATATGGGCGGCAATCTCTATCGCATCAGCATGGGGACGGCAGCCCCGGCAGACTGGAGCATGACCCGGATTGCGAGCCTGGGTTGTGATACGCCGAGCGGTTGCACGGCTAATCGCAAGTTTATGTTTGCCCCGGATGTGCTCGCCGATGTGAGTGGTTACATTCTGCTGCTGGGCAGTGGCGATCGCGAGAAACCCTTGCTCGGCTATACCAATGCCGCCGGGGTGGCTAATTATTTTTTTGCAATCAAGGATCAGCCCGGCAATGCCGCCTGGCTGAGCAGTGAGAATGCTACCTGTGGTGCGGATCTGTTGTGCCTCGACTCTCTGCTGGCGATCACCAGCGGTGCCACGCCGACGGACGCTGCCCTGGCTGTAAAAAAGGGCTGGTACCTGGGGCTGGCGAGCACTGAGCAGGTAGTGACCTCGGCGATTACTGTGTTTGGCGTGGTGACCTTCAGCACCCATACGCCGGCGGTGGCCACGCCGGGGCAGTGCTCCAATCTTGGCGTGGCCAAGGTTTACAACATCGATTATGCCAATGCCGATGGGCCGGATGGCGAGCGCTTTGCCTTGCTGGCGGGCGGTGGCCTGCCGCCATCGCCCGTGGCGGGCATGGTGACCCTGGATGATGGCAGTACGGTGCCGTTCATTATTGGCGCCAATCCAGACTCTCCCCTGGAGGGCAGCCCACCGATCTCGCCGTTGTCGGTTAATCAGCCGGCCTCGCGCGTGTACTGGAATATCGAGCGTTAGGGGAGGTGTGCATGCCTAGGAGCCTGTCGGACGTAACGCTGTTCTACTGCGCAAACGCCGGACTTGGTCTTTCTCTCGCTACGAGCGCTCAAGTCCGACAGGTTTCACGTCGGACGGAGTGCTCTCGCGCTGCGAGTCTTGCTGGCGGGTTTACCCTGGTGGAGTTGTTGATTGTTTTGGCGGTGATGGCCATTTTGGCGGCCATTGCTGTTCCAGCCTTCGATAACTACATCCTGAAGAGCCGCTTGAGCACCTATGCCAGTGGTTTTTTCGCCAGCACGCAGTTGGCGCGCAGCGAGGCGCTCAAGCGCAACCTGCCGGTGACCCTGTGCAAGTCCAGTAATGGCAGCAGTTGCGCCACCACGGGTGGCTGGGAGCAGGGCTGGATAGTGCTCAGTGGCAGTACGGTAATTAAGCGTCAGGCGGCGCTGATCGATGGTTATCTGCTGTCGTCGAGCAGCAACAGCCTGATTTTTCAGCCGACGGGTTTTGGCTCTACCCAGGCCACGCTGACCGTCTGCCGATCCGCACCTTTGGGTGCGGAAGAGCGTGTGCTCACGGTGTTGGCAACCGGCCGCACCTTAGTTGGCAAAACCTACACGGGCACTTGCTCGTGAGCTCGGCTAGCCGCGCGTGCGCACCGCCAGACGGTCCTACTTGATGCGCTGGCCGGGTTTGGCGCCGTTGTCCGGGCTGAGCAGGTAGATTTCGCTGCCGCCGGGGCCGGCGGCCAGGACCATGCCTTCGCTGATGCCGAACTTCATTTTGCGCGGCGCCAGGTTGGCCACGTAGAGGGTCAGGCGACCTTCCAGTTCGGCCGGGTTCGGGTAGGCGCTCTTGATGCCGCTGAACACGTTGCGCTTGGCGTCGCCGATATCCAGGGTCAGGCGCAGCAGCTTGTCGGCGCCTTCAACAAACTCGCATTTCTCGATCAGGGCCACGCGCAGGTCGATGGCGGCGAAGGTGTCGAAGTTGATCTCGGCGGCCAGCGGTTCCTTGCTCAGCTCGCCATTGCCAGCGGCCGCGGCTGGCGCGCCGGTTTCGGCGGCGAGGTCTTCTTTCGAGGCCTCCAGCATGGCTTCGATCTTCGCCGGGTCAATGCGCGTCAGCAGCGGGTTGAATGGGTTGAGCTGGTGGTTGGCCAGCGGTGTGCTGAGGTCAGACCAGTTCAGCGCGGGCACATTGAGGAAGGTCTCGGCATCGCTGGCCAGTTTCGGCAGCACCGGCTTGAGCATGATCACCAACTGGCGGAACAGGTTGACGCTCAGAGCGCAGACCTCCTGCACTTCGGCCTGTTTGCCTTCAACCTTGTTCAGTGCCCACGGCGCTTTCTCGGCGATCCAGGCGTTGGCGCGGTCGGCCAGGGCCATGATTTCGCGCATGGCGCGGGCGAAGTCGCGGGCCTCGTAGGCATCGGCAATGCTCGGCGCGGCGGCCTGGAAGGCGTCCCACAGCTCCGGCTCGGGGTTGGCGCTGACCAGCACGCCGTTATTGCCCTTGTGGATAAAACCGGCGCAGCGGCTGGCGATATTCACCACCTTGCCCACCAAGTCGGCATTGACCTTCTGCACGAAGTCCTCAAGGTTGAGGTCCAGATCATCGACGCTGCGGCCCAGTTTGCTGGCGTAGTAGTAGCGCAGGTATTCCGGGTTGAGGTGATCGAGGTAGGTGCGCGCCTTGATAAAGGTGCCGCGCGACTTGGACATCTTCTGGCCGTTGACGGTCAGGTAGCCGTGGACGTTGACTGCGGTCGGCTTGCGATAGCCGGCGCCTTCGAGCATGGCCGGCCAGAACAGGGCGTGGAAGTTGACGATGTCCTTGCCGATAAAGTGGTACAGCTCGGCGCTGGAATCCTTGGCCCAGTAGGCGTCGAAGTCCAGTTCCGGGCGTTTGTTGCAGAGGTTTTTGAAGCTGGCCATATAGCCAACCGGGGCGTCCAGCCAGACGTAGAAATACTTGCCCGGCTCGTCGGGAATTTCAAAGCCAAAATACGGTGCATCGCGGGAGATGTCCCACTCCTGCAGGCCGGCATCCAGCCATTCGGCAATCTTGTTGGCCACGGCGTCCTGCAGGGTGCCGCTGCGGGTCCAGGTCTGCAGCATGGCCTGGAAGTCCGGCAGCTTGAAGAAGAAGTGCTTGGAGTCACGCAGCACCGGCACGGCGCCGGAGATGGCCGAGCGCGGGTTCTTCAGCTCGGTCGGCTCGTAGGTGGCGCCGCATTTCTCGCAGTTGTCGCCGTACTGGTCCTCGGCCGCGCACTTGGGGCAGGTGCCCTTGATGAAGCGGTCGGCGAGGAACATGCCCTTCTCGGGGTCGAAATACTGGGTCACCGAGCGGGTGGCGATATGCCCGGCGTCACGCAGCTTGAGGTAGATGCCGGTGGCCAGCTCGCGGTTTTCTTCGGCGTGGGTCGAGTGGAAGTTATCGAACTCGACCAGGAAATCGGCGAAGTCGGCGCTGTGCTCGGCCTGTACGTTGGCGATCAGTTGTTCCGGGGTGATGCCTTCCTTCTCGGCGCGCAGCATGATCGCCGAGCCGTGGGCGTCATCGGCGCAGACGTAGGTGGCCTGATGGCCGCGCAGTTTCTGGAAGCGCACCCACATGTCGGTCTGGATATATTCGAGCATGTGGCCCAGGTGAATGGAGCCGTTGGCGTAGGGCAGGGCGCTGGTAACGAGAATCTTGCGGGCTTCGGACATGGTGATCGACTGCGCTGGTGATACGAAAGAGGTCGGCAACTATAAAGCAGCGGCCCGCGGCAAGCCAGAAACGCCAGGTAAGCCGTGGCTGAGGCGCGGCTTTTTACTGGGCGCAGCAAGGTGCGGGTCGCAACTGTTAAGATGGCCGCCTGTTTTACTCAGTCTTTGGAGCGTTAGTCATGGGCCTTGTCAGCCGCGAAGCGGTCGAAACCGCGCTGCGTCAATACACCGATCCCCATCTGAATCTGGACCCGGTCAGCGCCGGTTGCCTGCGTGAGGTTGATATTCAGGGCGCCAAGGTGCGGGTGCGTTTGCAGTTGGGTTATGCCGCCGGCTTGTTCAAAAGCGGCTGGGCGCAACTGCTGCAGATGGCCCTGGAAAACCTGGAGGGCGTGGAATCGGCCAGCGTGCAGATTGATTGCGTGATCGAGGCCCATCAAGGCCAGGGCCAGGTGCCGGCGCTGAGTAACGTGAAGAACGTGATCGCCGTGGCCTCTGGCAAGGGTGGCGTGGGCAAATCGACCACGGCGGCCAATCTGGCCTTGGCTCTGGCCCGCGAAGGCGCCAAGGTCGGCATTCTCGATGCAGATATTTACGGCCCGAGCCAGGGCATCATGTTCGGCATTCCGGCCGGTACGCGCCCGCAGGTTAAAGAGCAAAAGAGCTTTGTGCCGATTAGCGCCCACGGCGTGGAGGTCATGTCGATGGCCTTCCTGACTGACGACAACACGCCGATGGTCTGGCGCGGGCCGATGGTCTCCGGTGCGCTGCTGCAACTGGTCACTCAAACCGATTGGGGCAACCTGGATTATCTGGTGGTGGACATGCCGCCAGGCACCGGCGATATCCAGCTGACCCTGGCGCAAAAAGTCCCGGTGGCCGGTGCGGTGATTGTTACCACGCCCCAGGATCTGGCCTTGCTGGATGCGCAAAAAGGCGTGGAGATGTTCCGCCGGGTCAATATTCCGGTGCTCGGTGTGGTCGAGAACATGGCCGTGCATATCTGCTCCAACTGCGGGCATGCCGAGCATCTGTTTGGCGAGGGTGGCGGTACGCGGCTGGCCGAGCAGTACGGGGTTGAGTTGCTGGCTTCGATGCCGCTGTCGATGCTGATCCGTGAGCAGGCCGATAACGGTAAACCGACCGTGGTGGCCGAGCCTGAGTGTCAAATCTCCATGGTTTATCAGGAGCTGGCGCGTCTGGTGGGCGCGCGTATCGTCCTGCAAGCAGCCGCAGCGCAGGCCATGCCGACGATTGTGGTTAGCGAGGACTGACGCGTTGGTGACTTTGCCCGGTGGCTGAATTGCCGGGCAGTGCTCCGGCGGGGCGGGCTTGTGGGTTAAATCGCAGGCACAAAAAACCCCGCTCGAAAGCAGGGTCTTTTTAGCGAGTAAAGCGCAGGTTAGATAACCTGAACTTCCTCAGCTTGCATGCCTTTCTGACCGCGGGTAGCGATGAAAGAAACTTGCTGGCCTTCTTTCAGGCTCTTGAAGCCATCGCTCTGGATAGCTTTGAAGTGTACGAACAGGTCGTCACCGGATTGCGGGGTGATGAAGCCGAAGCCTTTCTCATCGTTGAACCACTTAACGGTGCCAGTTTGACGATTCGACATGGTGTATCTCCTAAAACAAATTTAATTACAGCCCTGGAAAAGCCCAGGCCAAGACTGAGTGCAACGAGTAAAAGGAGTCGTGGCGATGATTGGATCGAAATCTTACATCTGGTAGCGATTCACGGTGACACATGCAGCACAGTGGGAACACCATACGTGATTTTTCAGGGCAGTGCTAATTTATCTGCAAGACTTTTATAGATAAGGATATTGTCAGGCGCAGAGCCCTATCACTGGCTGCTGACGTCAGGCTTTGAACCCTGTCGCCAGCCCCGGTAATATGCGCGCACCCTTTTACGCCCCTTCAATTCAGGACAGTCGCCATGAGCATCAAATCGGATAAATGGATTCGCCGCATGGCCCAGGATCACGGCATGATCGAGCCCTTCGTCGAGCGCCAGGTGCGTGCCGAAGGCGCTAGCCCGCTGATTTCCTACGGGGTCTCCAGTTACGGTTACGATGTTCGCTGCGCCGATGAGTTCAAGGTGTTCACCAATATCAACTCGGCCACCGTGGACCCGAAGAACTTCGATGCCAAGAGCTTTGTCGACGTCAAGAGTGATGTCTGCATCATTCCGCCGAACTCCTTCGCCTTGGCGCGCACGGTCGAATTCTTCCGTATTCCGCGCAATGTGTTGACCATCTGTCTGGGCAAGAGCACCTATGCGCGCTGCGGCATCATCGTCAACGTGACGCCGCTGGAGCCGGAGTGGGAAGGCCACGTGACCCTGGAGTTCTCCAACACCACCACCCTGCCGGCGAAGATCTACGCCAACGAGGGCGTGGCGCAGATGCTGTTTTTTGAATCCGACGAAGCGTGCGAGGTCTCCTACAAGGACCGTGGTGGCAAGTACCAAGGCCAGTTGGGCGTTACTCTGCCGCGCGCTTGAGTGGGCGATAGTCAAGAAAACCGGCCGCGGCCGGTTTTTTTCTGTCGGCAATTTTTAGGCTGTGACCAGATTTTTCGGCGTGCCTGCCGCCCAGGCGGCGATATTGTCCAGGGTGGTTTCGGCAATCGCGCTCAGGGCCTCGCGGGTGAGGAAGGCCTGGTGGGCGGTGATGATCACGTTGGGGAAGGTCAGCAGGCGAGCCAGTACGTCATCCTGTAGCGGCCGGTCGGACTGATCTTCGAAAAACAGCGCGGCCTCTTCTTCATAGACGTCCAGGCCCAGGTAGCCGAGTTGGCCGTTTTTCAGGGCGCCGATCAGAGCCGGCGTGTCCACCAGGGCGCCGCGCCCAGTGTTGATCAACATGCTGCCCGGTTGCAGGCGCGCCAGGGTCTGTTGATTGATCAGATGGCGGGTGGCGGCCGTCAGCGGGCAGTGCAGGCTGATGATCTGGGCCTGTTGCAGCACCTCCTCGAGTGCCAGGTAGCGCACACCCAGGGCTTGCAGGGCACGGTCGGGAGCAGGGTCGTGGGCGACTAACTGGCAGCCGAAGCCGGCCATGATGCGGGCGAAGGCGGCGCCGATCTGGCCGGTGCCGATAATGCCCACGGTCTTGCCGTGCAGGTCGAAGCCAATCAGGCCGTGTAACGAGAAGTCGCCCTCGCGAGTTCGGTTGAAGGCGCGGTGGATACGCCGGTTCAGCGCCAGGATCAGGGCCACGGCGTGCTCGGCGATGGCGAAGGGTGAATAGGCCGGCACCCGTACCACGCTCAGGCCCAGTTGCTGTGCGGCGTGCAGATCGACGTGGTTGTAGCCGGCCGAGCGCAGGGCGATCAGCCGTGTGCCGCCGGCAGCCAGTTGCTGCAGCACCGGCGCCGAGAGGTCGTCGTTGATAAAGGCGCAGACCACGGCACAGTTGTTGGCCAGGGCGGCGGTATCGCGCCCCAGATGGCTGTGTTGATGCACCAGGCTGCAGCCGGGTGGCAAGCTGGCGGCGGCGAAGCTGTCGCGGTCATAGGGCTGGCTGCTGAATAACATGATGCGCATGGCGTGGCTCCCGGCGATCTATAGGACTTGGCTGGTTTGCCCGGTGGCTTCGAGCAGTTGCTCGATGGCGGCATCCAGGTCGTCCAGGGCGGCGCTGCTGGCCGGCGAGTCTTGTTTCAGCAGGGTTTCGCAATGCTGACAGGCGGCGCGCAGTTGTGGCACCCCGCAGTAGCGGGTGGCGCCGTGCAGGCGATGGACGCGCTCCAGCAGGCTGTCGCGGGCGTTGTTGGCGCGGGCGTCCTGGATGCCCTGGCGATCATGGGCCAGGGTGGCGAGGAGCATCTCGAGCAGCTCGCCGGCCAGCTCGGCTTTGCCGGCGGCCAGCTGCAGGCCTTCGGCGTGATCCAGCACGGCAAGGCTGGCGGTGGGCTGGCGGTTGGCGGTGGCCGGGGTGGGCTGGCGGTCCATTTGAGTACCACCTGGGCCAGTTGACGCTCGCTGATCGGCTTGGTCAGGTAGTCGTCCAGGCCATTTTGCAGCAGCGAACGTTTTTCGTTGGCCAGGGCGTGGGCCGTCAGGGCGATGATCGGCATGGGTGCGCTGTGCTGCTCGAGTTCCCACTGGCGGATCGCCTCGGTGGTTTCCCGGCCGTCCATGCCGGGCATCTGCACATCCATAAACACCAGGTCGTAGCTGTTGCGCTTGACCGCCTCGAGGGCGGCATAGCCGCTGTCCACGGCGTCCACGCGGGCGCCGAGGTCTTCCAGCAGGGTCTGCAGCAGGAGCAGGTTGGCCGGGTTGTCGTCCACGCAGAGCAGGTGGGGCGCGCGCCCGGCGTGGGCGGCGCGGCTGTTATGCCGCGGCGGGCGTGAGCCGCAGAGTTCGCTGAGGGCGCGTTGCAGTTTGCGTGTGCAGGCCGGCTTGGCCTGCAGGCGGCTGTGGGTTTGCGGCAGGCTGTCGTGGAACAGCGTCTGCTCGGTGGTGGGGCACAGCACCAGGCTTTTGCAGGCCAGCCGGTCGAGCTCCCAGAGCTTGGCAATCAGCCGCTCGGGCGGCAGTTCGCGGGCGGTGATGCCGAGTACGGCCAGCTCGATCGGCGCGCTGCCGTGCTGGCGCTGGGCCACGCCGGC
>DAITLT010000059.1:0-13598 GCA_036835505.1 Pseudomonas sp. | reverse complement strand
CCGACTGCACCGGCACGCCGAGTACCGGCAGGTGGGTCTTGGCCGCACACATGCCTGGCAAGTGCGCCGCACCGCCAGCACCGGCGATGATCACCTGGATGCCACGCGCCTCGGCCTGTTCAGCGTACTGAAAGAGCAGGTCCGGAGTACGGTGGGCGGACACCACTTTGACTTCGTTGGGAATGCCGAGCTTGTCGAGCATCTCCACGGTGTGGCTGAGGGTGCTCCAATCGGATTTGGAACCCATGATCACGCCAACCAGTGCGCTCATCGTCTTGCCTCATCTCAGTGCGCCAACCGGCGCGACAAAAACTAACAAGCCACGCGCTGTGCGTGGCTTGTCGTGTGCAGATCAAACCCGCCAGCGGCCGGTTTTTAAGGCCGGGCAGTATACCGAAAAGCCGCGCCTGTCGCGCCCCCGTGATGACCGCTGGTCAAGCGGGCGCAAGCCTTTGCAAAACCGCCGGCGCAGCCCGGATGCAATCCGGGAACGAACCGGCAGAGAAGCGAACGCCGCGGATTGCATCCAGGCTACAAAAGATCACGCCCGTGCTTAGAGGGATGCCGCCCAGAGGCTTACTTCGCCGCGTCGATAAACGGCAGGGTGCCGTTGGGCAGCACGGTGCTGGGCAGCTTGCCGTCCCAGCGCTCGGCCTTGGTCAGCTCGATCAGCATCGGGTTGCTGCTCAGGGCCAGAGTCTTGGCCTTGATCGCATCGGCTTCGGCGCTGCCGCGCAGGCGCGTGGCTTCGGCATCGGCCTTGGCCTGGGCGACCTTGGAATCGGCCTCGGCCTGGGCGCGGGTGACCACAATCTGCGCTTCGACCTGTTCGGTGGCGAGCATCTGCTCGCGGGTTTTCACCTCGACCTCGGCCTTCATGCGCAGGGCAATGGAGCGCTCGTAGTCATCGGAAAAGTCGATGTTCTCCACCTGCACGCCATCGATCACCACCGGCCCGGTCACCGAATCGCGGATCGCCTTGGTCACGTCGGCGACAAACTTGCCACGGTTCTGCACCGCGCTGACCGCGTTGTACTGACCGAACACGTTCTCCACCTGGGTGGGCACCTGGCGGCTGATCAGGCGCGAGACCAGGCCATCGAGGTCCTGGTATTGCATATACACCTTGCCAACTTCCGCCGGCACCACATGCCAGGACACCGAGACATTCAGGGTCGCGGTCTGCTGATCCTTGCTGTAGGCCTGCAGGCCCTGGTAGGTGGTGGCATTGCTTTGCACCGAGATGAACTTAACCGTCTCGATCAACGGGATTTTCAGCGACAGGCCCGGCTCGATCACGCCCACCAGGGCGCCGTTGCGCAGCAGCACGCCACGCTCGGTTTCGTTCACCGTGTACCAGGAGCCCATCAAGGCAATCAGCAACAACAGCGCCAGCAGCCCGCCGGCAATGGGTTTAAGGTTTAACAACGGATTCATGCACGTCTCCCTATGACTTATTCGGCGTGACTCCAGCGCCACCCGCAGCCGTTAAAGCACATCAACCGCGTTTTTGCACGCCAACACCAGGCCGGGCGCGCGGGCGGGCGCCCGACAACACGGGCAGCCACGAAAAAACATCAAATAAGGCGATTGCTTTGATCGTTAATATGCGCTTTTTAATCAATTTATTACGCCTATCATGGGCTCCACACCCACCCAGCCCCCACCAGGAGCCACCCCATGAAAAGCCCAGCCTTCGCCAGCCTGATCCTGGCCAGCCTGTCCTTTAACGCCTTTGCCCTGCCCGAGAGCCAGCCCCAGCCGCTGCTCGGCGAACTGCGCAGCAGCCAGGCCGAGCAACCACTCACCCCCGTGCAGCCACTGGCCGAAGGCGGCGCCGAGCGTTTGCTGAGTCGGCGCCAGGCCTGACCGCCGGTCCTGCGCGCACACCGATCAGGCAAAACCCTGCGCTACCTCAATATCCGGCCAACGCCAGGGGCCACACTGAGGGTTCATCCATTGAGTTCGCTCACGCCGGGAGAACGCCATGCGCAAGACCATGCAAGCCGCCGTCGTCCACGCCTACGGCCAACCGTTACGCATCGAGGAAGTCAAAGTGCCGCTGCCCGGCCCCGGCCAGATCCTGGTCAAGATCCAGGCCAGCGGCGTTTGCCACACCGACCTGCATGCCGCCGACGGTGACTGGCCGGTGCGGCCGCCGCTGCCCTTTATCCCCGGCCACGAAGGTGTCGGTTATGTCGCCGCGGTCGGCAGCGGGGTAACCCGCGTCAAGGAAGGCGACCGGGTCGGCGTGCCCTGGCTGTACAGCGCCTGCGGCTGCTGCGAACACTGCCTGACGGGCTGGGAAACCCTTTGCGCAAGCCAGCAGAACACCGGTTATTCGGTCAACGGCGGCTACGCCGAGTATGTCCTGGCCGACCCCAACTACGTCGGCCTGCTGCCGGACAGCGTCGGCTTTGCCGAGATCGCGCCGATCCTCTGTGCCGGCGTCACCGTCTATAAAGGCCTGAAGGTTACCGGCGCGCGCCCCGGCCAGTGGGTGGCCATCAGCGGTATCGGCGGGCTCGGCCATGTGGCGGTGCAATACGCGCGCGCCATGGGCCTGCATGTGGCCGCCATCGATGTCGATGAGAGCAAGCTGGAGCTGGCACGCCAACTGGGCGCCAGCCTGTGCATCAATGCCCGCACGCAAAATCCGGTCGAGGTGATCCAGCGTGACATCGGCGGCGCCCATGGCGTGCTGGTTACCGCGGTATCCACCAGCGCCTTCAACCAGGCCATCGGCATGGCCCGCAGGCACGGCAGCGTCGTCCTGGTCGGTCTGCCGCCCGGCGAGTTTCCCACCCCGATCTTCGATGTGGTGCTCAAGGCCATCAGCATCAGCGGCTCGATCGTCGGCACCCGCGCCGACCTGCAGGAGGCCCTGGACTTTGCCGCCGAGGGGCTGGTCAAGGCGACCATCCACACGGGCAAGCTGGAAAACATCAATCAGATTCTCGATCAACTGCGCGCCGGCCAGATCGAGGGCCGAGTGGTGCTGGAGATGTAGCACGCCGGGGGCTGCGATTTACATCCCCGCCCCCGCCTCCAGCTTGCGCCAGAGCAAACGCACCGCCGCCTTGCGCTGCAGGGCGCTGCGGTACAAGCGGATTTCCAGCGGTACCTGCCACTGCTCGTCGCCGCAGATAACCAGCTCGCCACGGGCCAGCTCGGCGGTCACCGACAGGCGCGGCACCCAGGCCACGCCGAGGCCCTGCAGGGCCATGCTTTTCAGGCTGTCGGCCATCGCCGTTTCGTACACCGTAGTGGCGCGCAAGCCGCGTTGGCGGATCAGCGCATTCACCGAACGGCCGAGAAAGGCGCCGGCGCTGTAGGCCAGCAGCGGCACGCTCTGGCCGTTATCCAGGGCAAACAGCGGCGCGCCCTGCTCGTCCACCGCGCATACCGGGAGCATTTCGGTGTGGCCCAGGTGCAGCGAGGGGAAGATTTCACTGGTCAGCTGCAAGGCGGCATCCGGGTCGTAGTAGGCCAGGATCAGGTCGCAGGCACCTTCGCGCAGGGCATGCACCGCCTCGCCGACGTTGCTCGCCACCAGCCGGGTATGCAGCGGCAAACCCTCGCGGCGCAGGCGCGCCACCCAGGCCGGGAAAAACCCCAGGCAGAGTGAGTGAGCAGCGGCAATCTGCAGCACTTCACCCGGCTGGCCCTCGATATTGTGCAGGTGACGCACCACCTCGCCGAGCTGCTCACTGAGGTTGCGTGCGGTAACCAGAAACAGTTGGCCGGCCTCGGTCAGCTCGATCGGCGTGCGCGAACGGTTGACCAGGCACAGCCCCAGCGCCGCCTCCAGGCTGCGGATGCGCCGGCTGAAGGCCGGCTGGGTGACGAAGCGCTTGCTCGCCGCCTGGGAGAAGCTGCGGGTGGCGGCCAGGGCGACAAAATCCTCCAGCCATTTGCTTTCCAGGTTCATTGCGCCCCCCTGTGCTTGCCGCTGTGCGGCGCCTGTAAGCCCGGATGCAATCCGGGGAATAACGTGGAACAGCCCCCGGATTGCATCCGGGCTACCGGTCACGGCGCCGGCAAAATTGTTTGAGATTATGCACGCGCGACATTTATGCCGGGTCACAGCGACATTATGCCGATTGTGCATACCCCAGCAAGCAACGGCATTGGCCGGCGTATGGCTGCAACTCCTACTCTATGGGCATCGCGGCGTTTGCCGTACTGCCAAAGAGCCACACACATCATGTCCGCTGCTGCATCTACCCGTATCGAAAAAGACCTGCTCGGTAAACTGGAAGTGCCTTCTGATGCCTATTACGGCATTCAGACCCTGCGTGCCGTGCAGAATTTTCGACTCTCTGGCGTACCCCTGGCCCATTACCCGAAACTGGTCATCGCCCTGGCAATGGTCAAACAGGCCGCCGCCGACGCCAACCGCGAGCTGGGCCACCTGTCCGCCGCCAAGCACACCGCGATCAGCACCGCCTGCGCCCGGATCATCCAGGGCGAGTTCCACGAACAGTTCGTGGTTGACATGATCCAGGGCGGCGCCGGCACCTCGACCAATATGAACGCCAACGAGGTGATCGCCAATATCGCCCTGGAAGCCATGGGTCATGAGAAAGGCGAGTACCAGTACCTGCACCCGAACAACGACGTGAACATGGCGCAGTCGACCAACGACGCCTACCCGACCGCCATCCGCCTCGGCCTGCTGCTCGGTCACGACACCCTGCTGGCCAGCCTCGACAGCCTGATCGGCGCCTTCGCGGCCAAGGGCGAGGAATTCGCCCACGTGCTGAAGATGGGCCGCACTCAGCTGCAGGACGCCGTGCCGATGACCCTCGGCCAGGAATTCCGCGCCTTCGCCACCACCCTCGGCGAAGACCTGGCGCGCCTGCGCAGCCTGGCCCCGGAGCTGCTCACCGAGGTCAACCTGGGCGGCACCGCGATCGGCACCGGGATCAACGCCGACCCGCGCTACCAGCAACTGGCGGTCGACCGCCTTGCCGCGATCAGTGGCCAGCCGCTGGTGCCGGCCGCCGACCTGATCGAGGCGACCTCGGACATGGGCGCCTTCGTGCTGTTCTCCGGCATGCTCAAGCGCACCGCGGTCAAGCTGTCGAAGATCTGCAACGACCTGCGCCTGCTGTCCAGCGGCCCGCGCACCGGGATCAACGAGATCAACCTGCCGGCGCGCCAGCCGGGCAGCTCGATCATGCCCGGCAAGGTCAACCCGGTGATCCCGGAAGCGGTCAACCAGGTGGCCTTCGAAGTGATCGGCAACGACCTGGCCCTGACCATGGCGGCCGAAGGCGGCCAGCTGCAGCTGAACGTGATGGAGCCGCTGATCGCCTACAAGATCCTCGACTCGATCCGCCTGCTGACCCGCGCCATGGACATGCTGCGCGAGCACTGCATCGACGGCATCAGCGCCAACGAAGCGCACTGCCGGCAACTGGTGGAGCAATCCATCGGCCTGGTCACCGCGCTGAACCCCTACATCGGCTACGAGAACGCCACGCGCATCGCCAAAACCGCTCTGGACACGGGTCGCGGCGTGCTGGAACTGGTCCGCGAAGAGCAGCTGCTGGATGACGCCACCCTGGCCGACATCCTGCGCCCCGAGAACATGATCGCGCCGCGCCTGGTGCCGCTCAAAGCCTGATTCAACCGACTCATCAGGAGGGGCGCCTGCCCCTCATCCTTCAAGGATGGCTTCGGCCATCCTTTTTTTTGCCCGGCATCTGTCAGACGCCGCAGCCTACCCGTTACAGACCCCAGGCCTTACGCAATGCCTGCACGGCCGCGTCGATCTGCGCCTCGGGCACGGCGGCAAAGCCCAGCACCAGCCCGGCGCGCTGATCAGGTGGCGTGCTGCTGTCGGCCAGCCAGTAACCGCTCAGGGCCGTGACTTCGACCCCCGCTGCCAGGGCCGCCGCCACCAGCTCGGCCTCGCGCTGCACGCTCTCGACCCGCACGCACAGGTGCAGCCCGGCCTCCACCGCCGGCAGCGACCCGCAGCCGGGAATCTGCGCCGGCCAGGCAGCCAGCAAGGCATCCCGGCGGCTGCGCGCGGCAATGCGCATGCGACGGATATGCCGCTGAAAATGCCCGCCGGCGATAAAGTCGGCCATCACCACCTGAGTGCCAATCTCCGAGTTGCGCATGTCCAGCGCACGGCGCTGGGCAAACAGCGGAGCCAAGGCTGGCGGCAACAGCAGATAGCCGAGGCGCAGGGCCGGGAAGGCAATCTTGCAGAAGGTGCCGACGTAGATCACCCGGCCCTGGCGATCTAGTGCGGCCAAGGGCGCCAGCGGCGTGCCGCTGTAGCGGTACTCGCCATCGTAATCGTCCTCGATGATCCAGCCGTCCTGGCGCTCAGCCCAGTCCAGCAACGCCAGGCGCCGCGCCAGCGACAGGGTCACCCCGGTCGGGTACTGGTGCGAGGGCGTGACATAGGCCAACCGGCAATCCTGCACCTGCTCCAGCGCGGCTACATCCAGGCCATCGCGATCCACCGCCACGCCGCACAACTCGGCGCCCGCCGCGGCAAAGGCATGGCCGGCGGCGCGATAACCGGGGTTCTCGATGGCCACCCGGTCACCGGGGTCAACCAGCAACTGCGCGCACAAACTGATCGCCTGCTGCGCGCCGCAGGTGATAACGATCTGCTCTGGGTCGCAGTGCAGCCCACGGCTGTTACGCAGATACGCCGCCACCAACTCACGCAACTGCCCATCACCGGCCGGGTCGCCATAACCCAGGCGCGCAGGCGACGGCTTGCGCCAGAAGCGCGCCTGCAGCCGCGCCCAGGTGTCGAAGGGAAACAGGTCGAAGGCCGGCACCCCGACGCGAAACGCCCGCGGCGCGCCACTCGGTGGCAGCCGCAGCTGCTGCGCCTGGATCCGCTGCAAGGCCGCGCTCGGCGCCGGGCTACTGGTCACGCAGGTGGCCGGCTCGGCCTGCAGCGCCAGCGGCGCGACATAGGTGCCGTCACCCACCCGCGCCTGTACATAGCCCTCGGCATACAACTGATCGAGCGCGCGGCCGACGGTGTTGCGCGACACACCCAGCAGCTCGGCCAGCTCGCGACCGGCCGGCAGGCGCGTACCGCTGCGCAGGCGGCCATCGAGAATGCGCTCGCGCAGGGCCTGATACAGCTGACGGGCCAGGCCGCGGCGCGGGTCGAGCTGGATACCGGCAAGGTCGAAAGGCAGCGGTGCGGGAAAGGTCATAGCGAGGTTTCCTAAGAACCTGTTCAAGGTCTCGCGAGCTAGAGCCAGACAAGGCAAAAATGACCGAGGGAGCGGAGTTTACGGGCTGTAAATGAGCATGACTCGCTCCGCTCACCCTACGGGCCGCGCTAAAGCGCGTTAGCCGCAAGCGGCATTCCGAGGTCATTTTTAACGCCGTATGGCCGACGCGCAGCAGACATTGAGCTGGTTCTGAAAATTGGCTCTATCGAACTCGACATAAATGGCTCTTACAACAGGCCAATGGCTTGCCTAGGATGATGCCATCACCACCGGAGTTCGCCCATGCATATCCCCGCCGCCTTTCGCCAGGATGACCTCGCCCAGCTACACGCGCAGATGCGCGAGAACCCGCTGGCGGCGCTGGTCAGCCACGGCGCCAGCGGCCTGCAAGCCAGTCATGTGCCGCTGTTGCTGGTGGCCGAGGAAGGCGAGTACGGCACCCTGTACGGTCACTTCGCCCGCGCCAACCCGCAGTGGCGAACCTTTGCCGAGCAGCCCGAGGCGCTGGCGATTTTCAGCGGTGGCGACGCCTATGTCAGCCCGAGCGCCTATCCGTCCAAGGCCGAGCACGGCAAGGCGGTGCCGACCTGGAACTACATCAGCGTGCATGCCCAGGGTCAGCTGCAGGTGTTTGACGACCCCGAGCGCCTGCGCCAGTTACTGGCGCACATGACCGCCGTCCACGAAAGCAACCAGCCGCAGCCGTGGGCCATGGACGATGCACCGCGTGACTATATCGACAGCATGCTGCGCGCCATCGTCGGCTTTGCTCTGCCGATCCAGCGCCTGCAAGGCCAGTGGAAGCTCAGCCAGAACCGCAACGCCGCCGACCACGCCGGCGTGCAGCAAGCCCTGAGCGCCAGCCCGCAGGCCAAGGATCAGGCACTGGCCGCGCACATGCAGCCCAGTCACCCACTATAAGGAACGTCCATGTCCAATCTGCAGATTCGCCCCGTCAGCGCCGCCGATCACGCCGCCTGGTTGCCGCTGTGGCAGGGCTACCAACGCTTCTATAACGCCGAGATTGCGTCCGAGGTCAGCGCCCTCACCTGGCAGCGCTTTCTCGACCCGGCCGAGCCGATGTTTGCCGCGCTGGCCTGGCAAGACGGCGTGGCAGTCGGCCTGGCGCACTGGATCTTGCATCGCTCGTGCTGGACGGTCAGCGACTACTGCTACCTGCAGGACCTGTACGTGGCCGAGACCGTACGCGGTGGCGGCGTCGGCCGCGCGCTGATCGAGCAGGTGTACGCCGCCGCCCAGGCCCATGGTGCCAACCGCGTACACTGGCTGACCCAGGAAGACAACGCCCAGGCCCGCCAGTTGTACGAGCGCATCGCCAGCCGCTCGGGGTTTATCCAGTACCGCCAGTTGTTCAACTGAGCAACAGCCCCTATGGAGTCGAACATGACCCTGATCCCCCTGCCCGACTGGCAACCGGCACGCCTCCCCACGGCCACCTGCCTGAGTGGCCGTTATATCCGCCTGCAACCGCTCGACCCGGCGCAGCAGGGCGGCGCGTTGTGGCAGGCATTGCAGGGGCCGGGCGCCGACCCGCGGCTGTGGGATTACCTGCCCTACGGCCCGTTCGCCAACCGCGCGAGCTTCGACCGCTGGCTGGCGGACTGCGCGGCCAGTCACGACCCGCGGTTCTTCGTCGTCATCGAGCAAGCCAGCGAGCGCGCCGTGGGCCTGCTCAGCCTGCTCAACAGCCTGCCCGGCGATGGCTGCAGCGAGATCGGCCACGTGGTCTTCGGCGCCCCCTTGCAACGTACGCCTGGCGCCAGCGAGGCCGTCTACCTGCTGGCGCGCTGGGCCTTCGAGCAGCTGGGCTACCGGCGCCTGGAGTGGAAGTGCAACGCCGCCAACACCCGCTCGCGGCGCGCCGCCGAACGCTTCGGCTTCAGCTACGAGGGGCTGTTTCGGCAGCACCGGGTGGTCAAGGGGCACAACCGCGATACCGCCTGGTTCTCCCTGCTCGACCATGAGTGGCCGGCCTGCCGCAGCGCCTTCGAACGCTGGCTGGCGGCAGACAACTTCACCGAACAAGGCCAACAGCGGCAACGCCTACAAGACCTGCGCGAACACACCTGAAGGGGCAAGCGACTTGGCAATGGATAGCGCACATTAAAATTTTTGCCCAACCTCTCCCAGGCGCCACAACCGTAGGATGGGTTGAGCCTGCGATACCCATCCTACGCGCTGCGGCACCCTGTACGGCCATTTCGCCCGCGCCAATCCACAGTGACGAACCTTTGCCGAGCAACCCGAGGCGCTGGCGATTTTCAGCGATGCCGACGCCTATGTGGGGCTTGGGGAGCAATCGAACAGAAAGTGCATTTAAGCTCCCCCTCTTTGAAGGCTCCCAAGGCGTTGCCACAGGCTAGTTGCGCAGGGGTTTGCTGTTTGCGCAGTCCTGAGCGGTTATCATTCGGCCGCTCGTCGACTCTTCCCAAGGAATGGCATGATCTCCGTCGCTCGACTTGGCGATATGCACGTTTGCCCGATCTCCGGCCACGGCACCTCGCCCATCACTTCCGCTTCACCCGATACCCAAATCAATTTCTTGGGGGCCGCTCGCGTTGGCGATGTCTGCGGCTGTGGCGCCGTCATCACCACGGGCTTTCCGTCCATCATCGTTGACTACCGACCCTTGGCGTATCTGGGCAGTCCGACCAGTCATGGCGGCAGCATCATCTCGGGTAGCCCTGACACCTTCGGTGGTTTCCAGTTCGGCGGCGCGGCAACCCAGGCCATCGTTGACTTTGCCAAGCTCGGCGCCGTGCGCCCGGATGGTTCGGTGGACGATCAGCTCATGGCTGAGCTGCTGGCTGACATTCCGCAACTGGAGCAGCGCGCCCTGCTCTCGGGTGCTCTGGTGCAACCGAGCAGTTCCGCCCCTACGGCCGCCAAGAAACCGCTGACTCCCGAGCTGATCGCCGCCGCCGGCAGCCAGCACGACAAAGGCTCGGGCAACAAGATGATGTTCATCGGCCAGGCCGTGCGCGAGTTGGCCGAATTCAAACGCAACAAGCCTGCTCTTACACGGACGCTGGTGGTGTTCACGCCGTCGTATAGCCCCACGATGCTCAGAGCGGCGCGCAGTTCTGCTAACGCTTATGGTGCGGGCTTTGTGGAGGTAACGAATGCCCAGGAGCTGATCGACTACTTGAACCGAGGCAAGGACCGCAAGCAGTCGCCCATCGAGCACCTGTCGCTGTTCAGCCATGGTGTACCGCAGCGGATCGCCTTCGGCCATCAGCTCGCCGGGGACTTCCAGATGTCCCTCGATGTGCTGAGCCACAACCAGATTTCGCCCTTGGCATTTTCCAGCTCGGCGCGGATCGACAGCTACGCCTGTCGGACCGGTATGGGCAACCGCTCGGAGTTCCCCATCGAGGACGGCATCCAGTTCTTCCCGCAGACCAACGAGAGCTTGGCGCAACTGCTGGCCGATCACTTGCAGATCAAGGTGCGAGCTTACATTCGCCGGTCCGACTACAAGAACACCTGGGGCTCGCTCGAAGAGCGCCGCATGGGCGATCTTTGTGGAATCAGTGACAACGCAGCACCTGGGAAGGAGTGGTGCAGGAAATGGGGGGAGCTAGCCAAGGAGCGCAAGAATAGCCTTCGCGCACTCAAGTTTACCTACCAGACCATGGGAGCCATTAACCCCGTGATCTCAGGTGACACGCCTCTTGGCGTACCGGGAGGCCACTTTGAGTTTCTACCGAAGTAAAGGCTTCTGGATTGCCTTCGCCATTTTCTCTCCCTTGCTGCTGATCGCGGCCAACTACGGATTCAAGGTGATGACGAGCGTATACAAGAAAGACTTGGGCAACGGCGTGGTGATCTATGCCGACGATTATGTGAAGAGCGGTCGCTGGGTGTTTGACTGCGAGTACTCACGCTTGATCAGTCGCGAGCAGCTGCCCGTGCCGGTGGCGGAGCTGGAACGAGCCAATAAGCTCACTATTGGCGATATGTACGCCTTGAGTGACGCTGACGAAAAGCTCGCGAAGGCTGTCATCAGAGCTGTTACGGCAATGCCCGACTGGTATAAGAGCCTGCGCTACCGCTATTCCGTCCTAGGAGAAAGTAGTGATCTAAATAGCCATACTTTTGACTTGATAGCATCGCATGGTGGTCGGAAATGGGGCTTGGAAGTCTGGCAAGAGATCGGCTACGACGGCGAGTCGAGCTTTGATATAACCGCCGAACCCTATGATCCCGAGACCTACGTGGACTACGCCAAAGCGCTCCAGGCCGCCGCCAAGAGCTGCCCAGCGCCACAGTAAAGGATCATTGCGCCGGCTGTTCTATTAGGGGAAAAGAGGGAAAAGGGGACGGATTTATTTTCTATATTGAGCGTCCGCTCCTGGTCGGTTGCTGCCCGTAGAATCTACGCAGCGCTTAGCCCAGCATGATCCATCACCAGTTAGGTCAAATAAGCCTCACGCCTTGCGCTGCCAACCTCAACAGGTGTTTCAACGCCGGCTTAATCGATCTCAAACAGGCCATCGCGGATATGCGCGGAGGCCAGGCGCTGGCGGATGTCGGCGTCGATGCGCGGGTCGTCGGGGCTGTAGAGCATGACCTGGCGATAGGCATTGACCCGGTTGATGTCGGCGCCCAGGTAGTCCCAGACCACGCGGGTGCAGGCCGGGGTGCGCCGGTCGCCGCTGGAGACACCGGTCTTCAGGCCATTCAGGCGGTTGATCCGGCTCTTGAAGCTGGGGATGAGGATGGTCTGGCTCATCTCGTTGCCGGTCAGTGATTCGTAGTCGATCAGAAACAGCCGGTCCTGCAGGTTGAAGGCGGCGCCCAGGTAGCGACAACGCACCCAGTCGTCGGCCTTGCCGCTGCCGCCGCGAGCCGGCTCCTGGCGCTCCTGGCGCTCGAACAGGTAACTGCCGCGCTCCTCGCGCAGGTGTACCAGCGACAGCAAAATCTGCCCCGGCACCGACATGCAGTTGGCGTATTCGAAGTAGTAGCCGCAATAGCGCGCCAGGCTGCCGGAGTATTGGCGCAAGGGTTGCACCAGCTCCAGCAGCGGATCACCGAGGGCGCGCGCCGGTTGGTCGCTGCTGCGCGCACCGATCAGGCTGGCGAACTGTTCGCCGGGCAGGCTCAGCTCATAGGCCTCGACGCCGAAGAAATCGCAGATACGCTTGAGGTTGTAGGCCGTCGGCCGGCTCTGGCCGCTGAGGTATTTGTTGAACTGGGCGCGGTTGATCGCCAGTTTGCGACACACCTCGGCGATCGAGCGGTAGTGGCTGCACAGCAGTTTGAGGTTGTCGCCTAGATGCTCCGCCATGGCGCCACTCCTGATGACTAATGATGCGAGTGGCGCGATTCTAGCATCAACTCGCACCAAGTCGCCGCGATCCGCGAAATTGTTCCCACGGGGTCTTTACTAAACCATGGCGGGGTCACCCGGTGGCGCCGTTTTTTCCTTCCGATAAAACAACAAGAGAGACAAGCTCATCATGCTCGATATTCTCAACGACCTGCTCTGGAGCAAGGTTCTTATCGTCGCCCTGGTCGGTCTCGGCCTGTATTTCTCGATTCGCTCACGCTTCGTGCAATTTCGTTACTTCGGCGACATGTTCAGCATCTTCGCCGAAGCCTTCGAGCGCAAACCGGGCCAGCTCAGTTCGTTCCAGGCCCTGATGCTCTCCGTGGCCGGCCGCGTTGGCGCCGGCAACATCGCCGGGGTGGCGGTGGCGATCATGCTCGGCGGCCCCGGTGCGGTGTTCTGGATGTGGCTGGTGGCGCTGCTCGGTATGGCTACCAGCTATTTCGAATGCTCCCTGGCGCAGCTGTACAAGCGCCGCGAGGCTGACGGCACCTATCGCGGTGGCCCGGCCTTCTACATCCTCCACGGTCTGGGCCAGCGCTGGCTGGCGGTGGTGTTCTCGATCCTGCTGCTGGTGACCTTCGGCTTCGGCTTCAACGCCGTGCAGTCGTACACCGTGGCCACCTCGCTGCACGACACCTTCGGCCTGCCCACCTGGATCAGCGGCCTGGCCCTGGTCGGCGTGATCGGCCTGATCATCTTCGGCGGCATCAAGCGCATCGCCAGCATGGCCGACGTGCTGGTGCCGATCATGGCCTTCACCTACATCGGCATGGCGCTGGTGGTGCTGGGCATGAACATCAGCGAAGTACCGGAAACCCTGAGCCTGATCGTGCGCAGCGCCTTCGGCCTGGAGCCGGCCTTTGCCGGCGGTATCGGCGCGGCCATCCTGATGGGCGTCAAGCGCGGCCTGTTCTCCAACGAGGCGGGTCTGGGCAGTGCGCCAAACGTCGCCGCCGTGGCCGAGGTCAAGCACCCGGCCGCGCAGGGGATCGTGCAGTCGCTGAGCGTGTTTATCG
>DAITLT010000058.1:0-13766 GCA_036835505.1 Pseudomonas sp. | reverse complement strand
TCGGCGATTGTCATGTTCGTGGCCTTTGTTGGCGCGACCCTGTGCATCACCTACTGGGCATCGAAGAAAAACAACTCGGCCTCTGACTATTATGCCGCCGGCGGCAATATCACTGGCCTGCAGAACGGCCTGGCGATTGCCGGTGACTACATGTCGGCGGCGTCCTTCCTGGGGATTTCCGCGCTGGTGTACACCTCCGGCTACGACGGCTTGATCTACTCGATCGGCTTCCTGGTGGGCTGGCCGGTGATCCTCTTTCTGATGGCCGAGCGCCTGCGCAACCTGGGCAAGTACACCTTTGCCGATGTGGCCTCGTACCGTCTCAAGCAGATGGAAATCCGCACCCTGTCGGCCAGCGGCTCGCTGGTGGTGGTGGCCTTCTACCTGATCGCGCAGATGGTCGGTGCCGGCAAGCTGATTCAGCTGCTGTTCGGCCTCGACTACTACGTCGCGGTGGTTCTGGTGGGCGTGCTGATGATGCTCTACGTGTTGTTCGGCGGCATGCTGGCCACCACCTGGGTGCAGATCATCAAGGCGGTCATGCTGCTCTCCGGTGCCAGCTTTATGGCTCTGATGGTGATGAAGCACGTCAACTTCGACTTCGGCCAGTTGTTCTCCGAAGCGGTCAAGGTTCACCCCAAGGGCCTGGCGATCATGAGTCCCGGCGGCCTGGTGAAAGATCCGGTGTCGGCCATCTCCCTGGGCCTGGCGTTGATGTTCGGTACGGCTGGCCTGCCGCACATCCTGATGCGCTTCTTCACCGTGGGCGACGCTAAAGAAGCTCGTAAATCGGTGTTCTACGCCACCGGCTTTATCGGCTACTTCTACATCCTGACCTTTATCATCGGCTTCGGCGCGATCCTGCTGGTCAGCACCAACCCATCGTTTATGGATGCCACTGGCCTGCTGGTGGGCGGTAACAACATGGCGGCCATTCACCTGGCCAATGCGGTCGGCGGCAACCTGTTCCTCGGCTTTATCTCGGCTGTGGCCTTCGCCACCATCCTCGCAGTGGTTGCGGGCTTGACCCTGGCCGGTGCCACGGCGGTGTCCCACGACCTGTATGCCAGCGTGATCAAGAAGGGCAAGGCCAACGACAAGGATGAAATCCGCGTGTCGAAGATCACCACCATCGCCCTGGGCGTGCTGGCGATTGGCCTGGGCATTCTGTTCGAGAAGCAGAACATCGCCTTTATGGTCGGCCTGGCCTTCTCGATTGCCGCCAGCTGCAACTTCCCGGTGCTGTTCCTCAGCATGTACTGGAAGAACCTGACCACCCGTGGCGCCATGCTCGGCGGCTGGCTGGGCCTGGTGACGGCGGTCACCCTGATGATCCTCGGCCCAACCGTGTGGGTGCAGGTGCTGGGCAATGCCCAGGCGATCTTCCCCTACGAGTATCCGGCACTGTTCTCCATGGCTGTGGCCTTTGCCGGGATCTGGTTCTTCTCGATCACCGACAAGTCCACTTCGGCCGCCGATGAGCGTGCGCGCTTCCTGCCGCAGTTCGTCCGCTCGCAAACCGGCCTGGGCGCCAGCGGTGCCGTCGCCCACTGATAGCCGCGACTCCGTGTACCTTTAGGCGGCCTTCGGGTCGCCTTTTTTATCTGCCACAGTTAGTCGCCGGACTACCATGATTGGTGCTGGTGCCGGGTTTGGCTTGGGACACTCTGCGATCCATGATCTTGGGCATTAGAGAAAAACCTTGCCACGGTTCACAGTATTTGACTAAATTCTGGCGCCATTTTATTGCTGTTGGACGATAAGGCGGCAACAAACTCAGGCTCCTACTCCGCTGCTGGCCGGTTGAGTATTGAATTAAATGGAATTGCGATGAGTTCTTTGCAGGCGCCCCATAATCTGTTGCCTGACCCGGTAGACCGCGCCGCGCAAGCGCGCCGGTTGCAACAGATTTCCGTGGTGCTCAGCGTGGTGCTGGTGGTTATCGGCGTGCAGACGCTGCTGGCACACAGTTGGCCCAATAGCCTGCTGGTGATCCTGGCCCTACTGGCGCTTATGCTCGGCATGCGCCTGAATCTGCGTGGCGCCACCGATGCGGCGATCATTCTGGTGCTGGGCGTCATGACGGCCGTGGTCAGCGCCTCGCTGTGGCTCAGCCAGGGGCTGTATAGCGGTGCCTTGCTGGCTTACCCGGTGATCCTGATCGTCGCCGGTATGGTTTCGCGCTTGCGCCTGTTTGTCGGCTTGCTGCTGTTTATGTTGGCCTGTGTGGCGCTGATAACCTGCGCCGCGGTGTTTGGTTGGCGCAGTTTTACACCGTTGCCCATGGGCTTTGGGCGGATGGTCAATGTCAGTTGCATCCTGCTGGTGTGCGCCTGCGCCGTGTGGATTCTGGCCAATGACCTGCGCCAGACCATGCGGCGCCTGCAGCTGGAAATCGAGCGGGTCAAGGCCTCGGAGGCCAGCTTCACCCATTTGGCCCAGCATGATGCCCTGACCAATTTGCCCAATCGTCTGCTGGCCTGCGACCGTATGGCCCAGGCCATCGGCCAGGCGCGACGCTACCAGCGGCGGGCGGCGCTGCTGTTTCTCGATCTGGATAACTTCAAGACCATCAACGACTCCCTCGGCCATGATGCGGGCGATCAGTTGCTCCGTGAGGTGGCCGGGCGCCTGCAGGGCGCGGTGCGCGAGATGGATACGGTCAGCCGTCAGGGCGGTGACGAGTTTCTCATCGTACTCACCGAAGCCTCGGATCTGGACGCCATTTCCGCCCTGGCCAAGCATGTGCTGAACAGCATGATCCAGCCGTTCAGCCTCAAGGGCATGCAGATCGTTACTTCGGTCTCCATCGGCGTCGCGCTCTACCCCGAGGATGGCGATGATTTTGCCGCCCTGCTCAAGCATGCCGACCTGGCCATGTACCAGGCCAAGGCCGCCGGGCGTAATGCCTTTCGCTTTTTCGATGCGCGGATGAATGCCGACATCATCGAGCGTCTGAGCCTCGATTCGGGACTGCGCGAGGCCTTGCGCCAGGAACATTTCGTGCTCCATTACCAGCCGATTGTCGATATTCGCGACGGTCGCTTGCTGGCGGCCGAGGCCTTGATCCGTTGGCGGCACCCGCAGCGCGGCATGCTTGGCCCGAACCGCTTTATCCCGGCGGCGGAAAGCTCCGGCCTGATCGTCGAGATCGGTGAGTGGGTGCTGAACGAGGCCTGCCGGCAAATGAAGGTCTGGCGCGCTGCCGGGCTGCCGGCCTTTGTGCTGTCGGTCAACCTGTCGCCGGTGCAGTTTCGCCGCGGCAACCTGGAGGTCATGGTGGCGGCAGCCCTGCAGCGCTATGGGGTGCCGGCACAGTGCCTGGAGCTGGAGTTGACTGAGTCGCTGTTATTGCAGGATTCGGCGCGCTTTATCGACAGCCTGGCCGGTCTCAAGGCGCTGGGGGTGAGATTGTCGATTGATGATTTCGGCACCGGCTACTCGAACCTCTCCTACCTGCAGCGGTTTCATGTGGATAAATTGAAAATCGACCAGTCGTTTGTGCGCAAGCTGCAAGACAGCGCCCAAGACCGGGCGATTGTCACGGCAATTATCCAGATGGCCAAGAGCCTGCAATTGTTGACCACCGCCGAAGGCATCGAGGACGAGGAAACACGTCAGTTGTTGGCGCAACTGGGCTGTGACCAGGGCCAGGGCTACTGGTTTGCCCGGCCGTTGGTGGCCGCCGAGTTTGCCGCCTACGCCCAGCGTAGCTGCGTGCCTGCCGGACTGAGCACTGACTAGGGCAGCGATATTCAGGCGCGTTATAGCGCGTTGGCAGGCCTGTGCGGCTGGTTACACTGCGGGCCTATCTCCGCACAAGAAGGCGCTGACGATGCACAAACGCATGATGATTACCGGCGCCGGTTCCGGCCTGGGCCGTGAGCTGGCGCTGCGCTGGGCCCGTGAGGGCTGGCAACTGGCACTCGCGGATGTCAATGATGCCGGCCTGGCAGAAACCCTCAAGCTGGTGCGCGAGGCGGGCGGCGACGGCTTCACCCAGCGTTGCGATGTGCGCGATTACAGCCAGTTGACGGCTCTGGCTCAGGCCTGCGAAGAGAAGTTCGGCGGCATCGATGTGCTCGTCAACAACGCCGGCGTGGCCTCGGGTGGCTTCTTCGAAGAGCTGTCGCTGGAAGACTGGGACTGGCAGATCGCGATCAACCTGATGGGCGTGGTCAAGGGCTGCAAGGCCTTTCTGCCGCTGCTGCTGCGCAGCCAGGGCAAGATCGTCAACATCGCCTCCATGGCGGCGCTGATGCAAGGCCCGGCCATGAGCAACTACAACGTCGCCAAGGCCGGCGTGGTGGCCCTCTCGGAAAGCCTGCTGATCGAATTGCAGGCCCAGCGGGTGAGCGTGCATGTGGTTTGCCCGTCGTTTTTCCAGACCAACCTGCTGGACTCCTTCCGCGGCCCGACGCCGGCGATGAAGCAGGCGGTGGGCAAGCTGCTGGAAAGCTCGCCGATCAGCGCCACGCAGATTGCCGAGTACATCTACACGGCCATCGAGCAAGGCGAGTTTATGATTCTGCCCCACGAGCAAGGCCGCATGGCCTGGGCGTTGAAGCAGAAAAATCCGCAGTTGCTGTACGGCGAAATGGCCGCTATGGCCGGCAAGCTGCGCAGCAAAACCACGCCAGTCTGAGGTTCTTCGCTGCCCGCGCGCGCTGCGACCGCTCAGCGCGGCAGTATGCAGAGATGGCCGGCGGGCGCTGCCTGTGATAGAAGGCTGCCTGCCGTTGCACCGTCTGCCTGTGGGCAGCACGGCGCCGGCCCGCCTGTCTGCTCTGGAGTACCCGCGTGGAGTCCGAATCCATCGTCTATGGCTGCATCCGTGACTGGCCGTCCGAGCGGGCGGAGGAGCGCCGCCTGCGCCGCGACACCAACCGCCAGGTGCTGGCCAGCTTACCCTGCGGCGAGGCCTGGCCGTTTCTTGGGCGGGAGATGTTCAGTTGCTGCGAGACGCCGGGCGAGGGCCTGTACCAGACCCAGGTGATTCACTTCGGCGCCAGCTACCGGGCCCTGGAGTACGAGTGGCCACTGTGGGTCGAGCAGTTCGAGACCCTGCTCAAACGCCTGTACTGGGCCAGCGCGGTGGTTCATCTGGATACCGAGCTGAAGGGTTGTCACACCTTTCGCTGGGAGTCGGAGCGCGGTTTCCACAGCCCTGCGGAAGATGACCTGCGGGTGCGCTGTGTGTGGGAGCGCGAGAGCGGCTTGCGCGGCTAGCAGGCCGTTGAAAAACTACCTGCGTTGGCAATACTGCGTTAAAAACGACCTCAAAATGCTCATTTACAACTCGTAAACTCCGCTTTTTCGGTCGTTTTTGCCTTGTCTTGCCTGCCTCGCCTACATTTTCAGCGGCCTGCTAGCAGGCTGTTCCGTTCACTCGTCGTGCAGCTGGTTGAACCATTCCTTGGGCACATCGCGCTTCAACAGCAGCATGCATTGCTGGCTGTCGGGATCGAAGGCGATCACCGCCGTGCCGTTATCCAGCGCCCGGCGCACGCGCTGTACGCGGGTTTGCAGCGGGGTTTCGTCGCCATTGTCGGTGCCTTCACGGGTGACGAAGTCTTCAATCAGGCGGGTCAGGGTGTCGGCTTCTAGCAGGTTTTGGGGGATCAGCATGGACGGCGCCTCCTCAGCGCCGGGCGATGGTAGCAGGCGTCGGCGCCGTTGCGTTCAGCTCTGGCTCAGTGGCAAGAAGCGCTCCAGGGTGCTGAACAGCAACTGGCTGTCCAGCGGTTTGCCGATAAAGTCATTCATGCCCGCGGCCTGCCCCTGCTGGCGGTATTCGTCGAAGATATGCGCGGTCAGGGCGATGATCGGTACCGCCGGCAGGCGCTGTTGCTGCTCCAGTCGACGAATCTGCCGGGTCGCTTCGAAGCCGTCCATTTCCGGCATTTCGCAATCCATCAGAATCAGCTGAATGGCGCTCGGCGCGCGCTGGTATTCGGCCACGGCGGCGACGCCATTATTGACTACCCGCAGGTTGTAGCCGTGCTTCTTGAGCAGGCCCTGGGCGACCAGTTGATTGACCGGGTTGTCTTCGGCCACCAGGATGCACGGCGCATCGCTGCGCAGGTGCGATTGCCCCGGCGGCGGTGCGACCAGGCACGGGCGTAACGGTTGGTACAGCTCCAGCAGATGCTGGCGCAACTCGGTGACGGCCAGCGGCTGGGTCAGGCTGCGGACCCGCAAGCTGCCGTAGTCGGGCAGTTGACTGGCTTGCCCCGGCGGGCAGAGCAAGAGCACCGGCTGGCCGGCTTGCAGGCGTGAGCGCACCGGCTCCAGCCAACTGGCGACGCTGCCGGGCCAGGGCGCCATCAGCACCAGCAGGGGCGGGTTGGCAAAATCATCCAGGCAACTGAGCAGACGCTCCGGGGTTTGGCAGCGCTCGGGGCGCATGCCCCAACGGCTGAGCAGGCTGCTCATGGCATCCAGGGCCAGGCTGTCCAGGGAGGTCAGCAGGGCGGTGCGTCCAGCCAGCAGTTCGCCAAGCGGGTCGGCGGCGCTGCTGTCTACCTGCAGGGGCAGCTGGAAGTTGAACTGGGTGCCCTGGCCGGGTGCGCTGCACACTGCGATCTGCCCGCCCATCAGGGTCACCAGGTCTTTGCTGATGGCCAGGCCCAGGCCGCTGCCGCCATAGCGGCGGGTGGTGCTGGAGTCGCCCTGGGCGAAGGAGTCGAACAGGGTTTTCTGGGTTTGCTCGCTGATCCCGATGCCGCTGTCGCTGACGCTCAGGTGCAATTGCCACTCTTGCTGGGCATTGCAGCGGCGGCAGACGTGCAGGCTGACATGGCCGGCGGCGGTGAACTTCAGGGCATTGCTGAGCAGGTTCATCAGCACCTGCTTGAGCCGGGTGGGGTCGCCGAGGATGCGCTGGGGCACGCCGCCCTCCAGGCTGACATACAGACGCAGGTGTTTTTCCAGGGCCTGGGCGGTGAACAGGCTGAGGGTCTCGGCGATCAGCTGTTCGAGGTCAAACTCGATATGTTCCAGCTTGAGCTTGCCGGACTCGATGCGGGCGTAGTCGAGGATGTCGTTGATCACCGCCAGCAGCGAGCGCCCGGAGCTGGCGATGGTGTCGACATAGAAGCGCTGGCTGCGATCCAGAGGCGTGTCCTTGAGCAATTGCAGCATGCCCAGCACGCCATTTAGCGGGGTGCGGATTTCATGGCTCATGGTGGCCAGGAAACGGCCCTTGGCCAGGTTGGCGAGGTTGGCCTGCTCGGCGGCCTGGCGCGAGCTATAGCCTTCGTCCTTGAGGATGTTGATGCGGTTGGCCAGGCCGATAGACAGGGTGATCAGCTCGATGGTGACGCCGATCTTGACGGTTGCGGCGCCATACAGGTTCAGCAGTTCGAAGCCTAGGGAGCCGGCGGTGACGATGGCGAAGGCCGCCAGCAACACGCTCCAGGCCAGGGTGTAGTAGGAGCCGTAGCGCACTCCCTGGCGCCACATAAATACCCCCACCAGAAGCAGCGCCAGGGAGGTGCTCAGCAACGTGACGCTGGCCAGGGCGCCCCAGAGTTGCAGATCGAGCAACAGGCCGCTGAGCAGCAGGGCGAGAATCCCCAGCATGGCCAGGCGCAGGGCGCTGTCCAGGCGCGGGAAAAAGTCTTTGGTGTGCAGAAAGTGACGGCTGAACTGGGCAGCGGCGAGGGTCTGGGTGAACAGCAGAATATAGATGCTCACCGCCTGCAGGCCGGTGTAGTCGGGCAGCAGCTTGAACAGCATGCCGTCAAAGCAGGCGCCGAGCAGGCCGACATTCAGGCCGTAAACCACATACCAGAAGTAGGTGGCCTCGCGCAGCGAGAGAAACAGGAACAGGTTGTAGAACACCATCGCGAAGAGCATGCCGTAGAAGGCCCCGTTCCAGGCCATCAGGTTTTCCTGGCTCTCGGCGCTGGCCCCGTAGGTGCTGAAGAACACCGGCAGGAACACGGTGCTGGTGGTGTCTACGCGGATCAGCAACTGGCTGCTGCCGCTGGGTAGTTGCAGGGCAAACCAGAAGTTGCGCACCTGTACCGGGCGCTCGCGAAAGGCGAAGCGGTCGCCGCTTTCTTGCTGGCTGAGGCGGCCGTCGGGCGTTTGCAGGTACAGCTGCAGGTGGTCGAGCAGGGGGTAGTTGATTTCCAGAAAACCCGCCAGGGGCTCGTCCAGGCGGTTGTCCAGCTCGACCCGAAACCACCAGACAGAGGTGTTCTTGCCCAGGTTGACATGCTCGTGGTTGAGCGGGCGGAAGCGTTCGCTGGGGGTGTTTTGCACGTCCTCCAGGCGCAGGTTGCCGTGGGGGTCTTCGAGGTAGCTCATGTGCGGGCCGAGGGACAGGCGCACCTCGGGGCTGTCCAGGCGTGCCGGGCTTAGCGCCCAGGCGCTGCTGCACAGGCACAGGCAGAGCAGAAACAGACTCATACGAGGCATCAGGAAACCTCTTTGTCGTAGTCCGTTCACTGTGCCGGGTTGCGTGCCAGGCTTCAAGCCGGCGCGGCGTGCCGGGGTCAGGTGTATTTGGTGAAAATCCCGCGGACCCGGCTGAGGGTGGCGCTGCTGTCCTGGTTGGGGTCAAGCACGGCTTCTTCCAGCAGACAGGCGAGCAGCTCCTGGTAGGCCTTGTCCAGGGCCTTGCGCGCGGCGGCAAATTGCTGGGCGATGGCCTCGCAGTCCTCATCACGGCGGATCATCGCCTGCAGGCCGCGGATTTGCCCTTCAATGCGCGCCAGGCGCTTGAGCATGGCGTCCTGATGGGCCGCGCGGGGGGTGTCGCTCATCGGCTGGGTCTCCAGAGGCCGGGGCAGGATAAGGCCCCGCGCAGTTTGCCGGAGCCCGTTGCTCAGCCTAACGCCGATCCCTTCGGGCGGCCAGTTCCGTGCGCTTATCTGGGCGTCTTGGGGATTGCCCGCGGCTCAACTGGCGCACGGCAAAACGGTTCGGATGACAGGCCTCGGCGACCTGGCGCGGCAGTGGCAGCGGCTCGTCGTCCAGCCAGGCGGCCAGCAATTCGCCGGCCAGTGGGGCGCTGATCAGGCCGCGTGAGCCATGCCCGCTGTTGACGTACAGGCCGTCCAGCCAGGGGCAGGCGAGCTGGGTTTGCCAGTGGGCGTTGTGACCGAGCTTGGCGTAGGTCTGGGCAAACGCCTGCGGTTCGGCCAGTGGCCCGATAATCGGCAGGTAATCCGGGCTGGTGCAACGAAAGGCCGCATGGCCTTGCAGGCTGGCGGGGTCGAGTTCACGGCTGTGCAGGCGGGCGGCCAGGTCGCTGGAAATGTCCTCCAGCAGGTGCAGGTTGCTGGCGTGTTCGGCGGCCGTTGGGCTGGCGTCCTGGCCATGAAAATCGAAGCTGGCGCCGAGGGTGTGTTCGCCCAGGCGCGGCGGCGCCACATAACCTTCGGCGCAGACCACGGTGCGCAGCTCGCTGCTGTCGCGGTTTTGCGCCAGGCGGGTGATCTGCCCGCGGATGCGTTTTAGCGGCAGCTCGGCGGCGGCCGGGAAGCGGGCAATCTCGGCGGCGCCGGCGAGCACCACCACCGGGGCGCTGGCGATCAGGCGACCGGCCACCCAGGCCTGCCAGCCATCGGCATGGCGTTGCAGGTCGACGACCTCGTGCAGGGGCCGCAGGGTGATCCGTGGATGTGTGCTGAGCAGGCGGCACAGCGCCGGTGGGTGTGCCCAGCCGCCTTCGGGGTAGAACAGGCCGCCGCTAGCCAGGGCGATACCGGCGCGCGCTTCGGCCTGCTCGCGGCTCAACGGGTGTAACAGATCGGACGGGAAGGCTGCCGCCAGCGGTGCCTGGCGCGCCTGCTCCTTGGCGTCGAAGGCCAGTTGCAGGACGCCGCAGGCGTCCCAGTCCAGGCCGCGCTGTAACTGCTCGAGAAGCCTTCGGGTGTAGCCGAAGCCGCTGACAATCAGGCGCGACAAAGCAGTGCCGTGGGCCGAGAGCTTTAAATACAGCACGCCCTGGGGATTGCCCGAGGCCTCTTCGGCGATGCCGGCGTGGCGTTCCAGCAGGGTTACCTGCCAGCCGCGGGCGGCCAGACTGGCGGCGCTGGCGCAACCGGCCAGGCCGGCACCGATCACCAGGGCCTCACGCACGGCCGGGCGCCAGGCGGGGCGGGCGAACCAGGGCTTGGCGGGACGGCTGGCCGGGCCATTGAACTGGCCCTTGAGCACTTCCCATTTGCGCCCGATGCCGGGCACCCGGCGGATGCTGAAGCCCACGGCCTTGAGCCCGCGGCGCACATCGCCGGCGCTGCAATAGGTGCCCAGGGTGGTACCGGGGTGGGACAGCCGGGCCAGCTCGGCAAACAGCTCGGGGCTCCACATCTGCGGGTTGCGCTGGGGGGCGAAACCGTCGAGGAACCAGGCATCGATGGCCGCATCCAGCTGCGGTAACTGCTCCAGGGCATCGCCAAGCAGCAGGGTCAGGCTGATCCGGCCGCCGGCCAAGGTGAAGCGCTGAAAGCCGGGGTGTACGGCCACATACTGGGCCAGCAGGGCATCGGCGTAGGGGGCCAGCTCCGGCCACAGGGCCAGGGCCCGCTGCAGGTCACTGCGGGTCAGCGGGTACTTTTCCACGCTGACAAAGTGCAACCGGCAATCGGCTCCGGCGTGCTGCTCGAACAGTTGCCAGGCGCTGAGGAAGTTCAGTCCGGTGCCGAAGCCGGTTTCGCCGATCACCAGGCGCTCGCCGGCCGCCAGCTCGGCAAAGCGTCGGGCCAGATCGTTTTGCAACAGGAAGGCATGGCGGGATTCAGCCAGACCGCCGTCGCTGGCGAAATACACATCGGCAAACTGCCGCGAGCGCGGCTGACCGTCGGCATCCCAGTCGAGCTGGGCGTGCTGGAAGTCGGCGGAGCTGGATTGATCGGGCATGGTGCGCACCTGGCAACGAGGCGCGCATTCTAGCCCAGGTGCCGCCCGGACCGCAGGCGCCGCGCCGAGACCGGACAAAGACTTGGGCAATCGGCTAGGCTGGCGCAATCATCTGCTGGTCTGGAGCCTGTTTATGTTTGAGTCTGCACAAATCGGTCATGCCATCGACAAGGAGGCCTATGAGGCCGCTGTGCCGGCGCTGCGCGAGGCCCTGCTGGAGGCCCAGTTTGAGCTGCAGCAGCAGGCACGCTTCCCGGTGCTGCTGCTGATCAATGGCGTGGAAGGCGCCGGCAAGGGCGAAACGGTCAAGTTGCTCAATGAGTGGATGGACCCGCGGCTGATTCAGGTCAACACCTTCGACCAGCAGACCGACGAGGAGCTGGCCCGCCCGCCGGCCTGGCGCTATTGGCGTCAGCTGCCGGGGAAAGGGCGGATCGGCATCTTCTTCGGCAACTGGTACAGCCAGATGCTTCAGGGGCGGGTACACGGGCGGATCAAGAATGCCGTGCTGGATCAGGCCATCGACAGCGCCGGGCGCCTGGAGCGGATGCTCTGTGATGAAGGCGCGCTGATCTTCAAATTCTGGTTTCACCTGTCGAAAAAGCAGATGAACGCGCGCCTCAACACCCTCAAGGACGACCCTCTGCACAGCTGGCGGATCAGCCCGCTGGACTGGCAACAATCGAAAACCTACGACAAGTTTGTGCGCTACGGTGAGCGCATCCTGCGCCGCAGCAGCCGTGACTACGCGCCCTGGTATGTGGTCGAGGGCGCCGACGAGTATTACCGCAGCCTCACCGTCGGGCGCATTCTGCTGGAGGGCCTGCAGGCCGCGCTGCAACACAAGGAGCGCCCGCACAGCCAGCCCCACGCGGCGCCGCTGATTTCCAGTCTGGACAACCTGGGCCTGCTGGACAGCCTGGACATGACCCAGCGTTTGGACAAAGACGAGTATCAGGAGCAACTGGCAACCGAGCAGGCGCGCCTGGCCGGCTTGATGCGCGACAAGCGCTTGCGCAAGCATGCCCTGGTGGCGGTATTTGAGGGCAACGATGCGGCCGGCAAGGGCGGTGCCATCCGCCGTGTGGCGGCGGCCCTGGACCCGCGCCAGTACCGCATCGTGCCGATTGCCGCGCCCACCGAGGAGGAGCTGGCCCAGCCCTATCTGTGGCGCTTCTGGCGGCATATTCCAGCGCGCGGCAAGTTCACCGTGTTTGACCGCTCCTGGTATGGGCGGGTGCTGGTGGAGCGGGTGGAGGGCTATTGCAGCCCGGCGGACTGGCTGCGTGCCTACAGCGAAATCAATGATTTCGAGGAGCAACTGACCCGCGCCGGAGTGGTGCTGGTGAAGTTCTGGCTGTCGATCGACCAGGCCACCCAGTTGCAGCGTTTTGAGGAGCGCGAGCAGATCCCGTTCAAGCGCTTCAAGATCACCGAAGACGACTGGCGCAACCGCGACAAGTGGCAGCAGTACAGCGATGCGGTGGGCGACATGGTCGACCGCACCAGCAGCGAGATTGCCCCCTGGACCCTGGTCGAGGCCAACGACAAGCGCTTCGCGCGGGTCAAGGTGCTGCGCACCATCAACGAGGCCCTGGAGGCGGCCTATGAGCGTGATTGACTGGCCGCTTGCCGGTCTCGCCTAGATTTTTCAAGGCTCTGTACCTGTTGCGTGCTGCAAGGAATTTGCCATCGGTGCCGATGGTTGTTTGACACAGCTGTGAGTTGGCACATTTAAAGGCTTCGCGATCAAGGCCGCATTGATGAATTTGCAGACGCCTCGATCCCTAGTCCCGTCAGGAGGCCGAGTGGAGGTGCTGTGTAGAGGGGCATTTGGCATGGATGCCAAATGAGGCACGATGGGCCAGGGATGGCCCACCGTGACGACCCTCGGAACAGTGCCGGAGCGAGGGAAGTTTCGCGCAGCGAAACCCGGATGCCGGGTGCGCTTTCTCTTTGGTTACTTTCTCTTTCGCGCAAGCAAAGAGAAAGTGACTCGGCGTAAAGCCGAAACCGGTAGTAGCCACGCACGCAACACATAACGGGTACATAGCCTTTTTCAACGAGCGGCTAGAACGAGCGGCTTTCGATGATGTCCTTGGCCTGAATCATCCGTCGAATGTAAAAAGCGATTTCGCGCTCGGCATCGACTCGGGTGAAGTAGGGGCCTTCCAGGCTGCCTTCACGGGTGGAGAAGAAGTATTGGCCGTTGACCGCGCTAACCCGCTCGCTGCGGTAGTGGGTGCCGGGGCTGGGATCTACTCTGCGTTGACCGAACATGTCTGAACCCTCGCAAACGAGCTGTCAGGTTTCAGTGTAAGCAGCTGCGCTTGGGCTGTTGCAGTTGGCGACCAGTGGTTGCCGGGCGGCGGCTCAACTGTCGTCGCTGACCGGGGCGCCAAGCATTTGTTCGGCGCGCACCCAGTTGTCGAACTGCTCGGCGCTCAAATAGCCCAGGCTCAGGGCCGCGGCGCGCAGGGTGCTGCCGTCGTGGTAGGCGCGCTTGGCGATCTCGGCGGCGCGGTCGTAGCCGATGTGCGGGTTTAGCGCGGTCACCAGCATCAGGCTGTTTTGCAGGTGCCGGGCCATTTGCCCCGCGTCGGCCTCAAGCCCGGCGATGCAGTAGCGTTGAAAGTGGCGACAACCGTCGGCCAGCAACTGGATCGATTGCAGCAGGTTGTAAATGATCACCGGCTTGAACACGTTCAGTTGCAACTGGCCCTGGCTGGCGGCGATGGCGATGCTCAGGTCATTGCCCAGCACTTGGCAGGCGATCATCGACAGGGCTTCGCACTGGGTCGGGTTGACCTTGCCGGGCATGATCGAGCTGCCCGGCTCATTGGCCGGCAGGCGCACTTCCGCCAAACCTGTGCGTGGGCCGGAGCCGAGCA
>DAITLT010000057.1:0-13808 GCA_036835505.1 Pseudomonas sp. | reverse complement strand
TGCCCTTCTCTTTATAGCGGCGCAGGCCGATGACGTTGGCGTACTCGGTGTTGATCACCAGTTCGCCGTTCTCGAAGGTGGCCAGACGGGAGAAATCGTACTTGCTGGCATCGCCATAGGGCGCCATGCCCATGACCTTGAACTCGCCGTCGAGCATCTCGAAACCAAGGAACTCGGTGATCGCGCCGTACAGGCCACCGAGGGAATCCGGATCGAAGAACTCCTTGATCTTGTGGATCTTGCCGTTCTCGCCGTAGCCGAAGAAGGTGGTGGCGTACTCACCCTTGCCGTCGATGCCGAGGATCGCGGTTTTTTCCTTGAAGCCCGAGCAGTGATAAGCACTGGAGGCGTGGGCAAGGTGGTGCTCGACCGCTTCGATTTTGACTTTTTTCAGGTCGAAGCCCAGCTGCTCCAGGCACCAGTTGATCTTGGTGCGGTAGCGCTTGTAGCGGCGGTTGCCCATCAGGATCGCATCGAGGGCGCGGTCCGGCGCGTACCAGTAGCGCTTGGCGTAATGCCAGCGGGCCTTATCGAAAAGGCTGATCGGCGCGAACGGGATGGCGACCACATCGACATCGCTCGGTTTGATCCCGGCTTGTTCCAGGCAGAACTTGGCCGACTCGTAGGGCATGCGGTGCTTGGCATGCTTGTCGCGCACAAAGCGCTCTTCTTCTGCTGCGGCAATCAGCTTGCCGTCGATGTACAGGGCCGCAGAAGGGTCATGGCTCAAGGCGCCGGACAGGCCGAGAATGGTCAATGCCACAGGTGTTAGCCTCTTTCAGGGCAGGTGCCGGGCACCTGCGGTAAGCGTTGGTCGAGCAGCTGGTGCAAGGCTGAATCAGCCGGCCAGTTGCGCAAAAATCGTGCACGGTCGCGCCCATAGGCGCGGGCAAAACTGCGGTCACTGTGGTGCTGACGCATGGCGTCCAGATCGATCAGTGACCAGCGGCCGTTATCCCTCTGTTCATCCCAGAGCAGGTTGTAACCCTTGAGGTCGCCATGGCTGATGCGCTCGCGCAGCAACGCGGCAAACAGTTCATCCAGCGCCTGCAACTCCGCCTCTGGCGGCCCTTCCAGCCCGGATGACAGATCAAGATAGGGCCGAAAGCGGGCGATTATATCGTGCCCAGGCAGATATTCGGTAATCAGCAACGCCGGGCCGCGCAACCAGCACCAGCGCCGCTCCAGCACCGCCAGGGGTTGCGGCGTGGCGATACCGAGCAGACTCAGGCGCTGGCCCTCGCGCCAGCTATGCCAGGCGCGGCTCGGACGCCAGAAACGCTTGCACCAGTGGGCGAGGTTTTTGATGTTGTAGCGTTTAACCAGCAGCGGCTGGCCGTTGAGTTCAACCCGCGCCACGGTGGCCGCGCCGCCGCCCTTGAAGCGATGACCGCTGGCGATAAACGCCTCCGGCGCCGCCAGCAACGACTGCAACTCGGCCTCACGGTCACGGCGCACCACCCGCAGGCCGAAGGCGCCGATCTTGGCGCTGAACAGGCTGCAATCGCGGCCGATTTTCTTCAGGTAGTCGCGCAGACGCCAGCGCCGCACCTTGGCCACTTCCTTGAGCAAGGCCTCAAGCGGCAAGCCATGGGCGCTGTTGGCCAGCAGGTAGTGGATTAGCACCTCTTCCAGTTGCTCCTCCGCCATCGGCGGCAACTGGGCGAACAGCACGCCGAGGTTTTCCAGCACCTTGTCCTGGCTCAACGGCTGGCCGGGGACTTGCCCGTGTACGCCGCCGCCATCGATCAGAAACAGCTGGCCGTCACGCTGCAACAGGTTGTCCAGGTGCAGGTCGGCCTGCCACAGGCCGCGCCCATGCAACTGGCCAATCACCCCCAGAGCGCTGGCCAGCAAGGCCTGGCGCGGGGCATTCAACTGATCGCCAACGCCCTGTTCGGCCCAGGCGGCGGCCAGGCTTTGGGCGCCGTCGAGGTAGTCGAACAACAGCCAGCCGCCGCCGTCCTGCTGGCCTTCAGTCAGCAGTTGCGGGGTGTTCAGGCCTTGCTCGGCAAGCAGACGGGCGCCCTGCACTTCACGCTGAAAATGCCGCGCGGCCTTGCTGCCCACCAGCACCTTGGCCAGCACCGCGCGACCACGCCAGGTCGCCCGACCGACATAACGCTGACCGGGCAACACCCGCAGCAGACTGTGCAGCTCCAGACGCTCGCCATCGCCCAATTCAAGCGATAACGGCAAGCTCGGCGTGCGCCCGCTACGGGCCAGTTCAGCGAGGTTCACCGGCGCATCTCCTTATTGCGTTGGCGGGCATCCAGGCGCTGGCGCCAAGCCGGCAGTTGCTCATTGGTTTGCACATAGGCAAGCAGCAAGGTGCTCACCTCGGCCTCACTCCAGGCCCCGGCGCGGCGCAGCAGCGGCTCCAGGTCCTTGATCCGGTCACGCTGGCCGAACCACAGCCCACGAGTCTTCTCCAGGTCGATTAACTGGGCCTGGAAGCCATCGGCCTGTTCACGCAGGAAGATATGCTTGGGATAGAAGCAGCCATGCACCTGCCGCGCCTCGTGCAGGCGCCGGGCCAGCTCGCCGCAGGCCTGGACAATGGCCAAGCGCTGGGCCGCGGGATGACTTGGCCAATCCCGCAGCCAGCTGTCCAGGTCACGCCAGCCATCCAGGGCACGGGTCAGGAGGATCGCGCACTGCTTGCCCGCCAGCCGGCGCTGGGCAAAAAACGCCGCCTGCAGAGCCGGAATGCCGAGCTGGCGGTAGTGTTCGATATTGCGCAGCTCGCGGGCGAAGGTCGGCTCACCAAACGGGTGACGCAAACTACGGGTCAGGTGATTGCTCTGCCGCTTGAGGTAATAGGCATGCTCGCCCAACTGCAGGCGCGACACCGTGCTGTAGCCACCGCGCTCGGTATTGGGCTCATCCACCGCGTCCAGTTCCAGCGCCCACAGGGCCTCGAAGCTGTCCAACTGGTGAGCGGCGAGAATCGCACGATCCTCGGCCGCGATAAAATCACTCATTCGCGGCCCTCGAAGAAACCGATGATCTTGCGCAGGCGCCGCTTGTCCGCAGCATTCAAACGCTGACGGCCACGGTACTGCAGGTAAAAGCGCAGGCGCTGGGTGTACGACAGGTGCTGCTTGGCCACTTTGTCCAGGCAGGCGAGGTCCTTGATGATCCGGTAGCGCAGGGCCGGCCCCCACCAGAAGGCGCCGGAGGGACAATCAATAAAGAACAGCTCCGTCGCCGGATTGACCAGCAGGTTGCGCCACTTCAGATCGTTATGGGTGAAGTGCTGGTCGTGCAGGGTGCGCGTGGCCCGCGCCAGTTGCTGACTGACGGCCGCGACCCAGCGCCGATCAGCCAGGCGCGGATCACTGCGTTGGGCCAGCACCGCCAGATCCTCGGTGCCTTGCAGGTCACGGGTGATCAGCGCGCCGCGAACAAAGGCGCCGACCTTGCGCTCCAGGCCGTAGGCGACGATCGGCGCGGTGGCGATGCCCCACTTGGCGAAGTATTTGAGGTTCTGCCATTCAGCCTTGACCCGCGGCCGCCCCAGGTAGCGGCGCAAACCCTTGCCCGCGCCCCAGTAGCGCTTGACGTAATAACGCACGCCGCCGCGCTCGATGCGGATCACTTCGGACAACGGATCCTTGGTGATGCGCTCACCCTGCAGGGCGAACACCGCGTCCAGGCTGCCAAAATCCGCAGCCAGCTCGGCAAAGGCCGGTTCCAGGGTCCAACCCGCCATCAGAGCGCATCCCCGTAGCGCTGCTTGCGCGCATACAGCTTGGCCGCCTTGGCCTCCAGCCAGGCCAACAGCCGCGCCTCGTCAGCCAGAACCTGGCGCAACGGCCGTTGAAAATAACCGCGCAGAAAACGCAGCTTGTCGCGCCGGGTCAGGCCGATATCCAGCGCCGAGAAATACAGCGCGGCCAGGTCCTTGTCGCGCCAGCGGCGAGTGATGCGGGTGCGGGTCTGGGCGCGGTGCAGATCGATCACCGACAGGCGGAAATCTTCCGCCGTCACCGGTTTATCCGTGTGCAGCAGGAAGTGGCAGATATAGCAGTCGCGGTGATTGACCCCGGCGCGGTGCATGCCGCCGACCATCGTCGCCACCTCGGCGATCAGTGCGCGCTTGAGCTTGACCGGCGGCGGCTGCTTGACCCAGTCGAGGCTGAAGTCTTCCAGACTGATGGTCGGCGCCAGCTCCTCGGTGACGATAAACGAATGCTGCTGCGCCGGATTGCAGCCCCGCGCACCGAAGGCCACGGCCGTCATGGTCGCCACGCCGACCTCGGTCAGACGTTCGATCGCCAATAATTCCTGGGTCGCGCCGAGCACCGGCAGCTTGGCGGTGAGCAGGTTTTTGACGATCTCGCCCCAGCCGATGCCGCGGTGAATCTTGACGAAGTAACCGCGCCCGTCGACCTCGGTGCGCAGCGTGCGGCGGCCCTCCAGCTCACGGTAGACCTGGCCCTGCAGGGCCTCCACGGCGGCGAAGGCATCGCGCCCGGCCCACAGGGTTGTAAACGGCTCAGCGAGGATCAGCTTCATAAACGACTACCGAACTGCAGATACTTGTAGGAGCGAGCTTGCTCGCGATGCTTTTGTAGCGCCTGAATCGCGAGCAAGCTCGCTCCTACAGAAGCCGTCATCCTCAGCGCAACACACAAGCTCATGGACGCTCCGCCAGAATCACATCGGCCGCGTGCTGCGGCATGGAATACAGGTCCGCCGAAGCAGCGAACGCCAGGCCATTACGCCCCCACTGGGCGCGGGCGGCGTCATCGGCGAGCATCGCCGCCAACTGCTGATTCAGCTCAGCCTGGGTAAACGGCTCGCGCAGTACGCGGCCACACTCGGCCTCGGCAATGTAATGGGCATAGCCGCACACGGCGCTGACCAGCACCGGCAGCCCAGCCACCAGCGCTTCCAACAGCACGGTGCCGGTGTTCTCGTTGTACGCCGGGTGGATCAGCAGATCCGCCCCCAGCAGGAAGCGCGGAATGTCGCTGCGCCCCTTGAGGATTTGTACCTGCTCGGACACGCCCAGGGTCTTGGCCTGCAGTTTGAATGTGGACGGATCGTCCTGGCCGATGGCGATCAGCCGGGTGCGCCGCTTGAGCTCGGCCGGCAAGCTGGCCAACGCCTTGAGGCTGCGATCCAGGCCCTTGGTCTTGAAGCCCGAGCCGATCTGCACCAACAGCAGCTCGTCGTCCGCCAGCTGGAACTCGCGGCGGAACTCGGCACGAATCTCGGCGGCGTTGGCCGGCACGCGACGGTCCTGGGTAATCCCCGGTGGCAACAGGTGAAAACGTTCAGCCGGGGTGGCGTAATGTTTGACGAACAGCGGCTGCTGCACCTCGGAAATCATCAGGATTTGGGTCTTCGACTCGGGGGCAAACACCGCCCGCTCGTAGTCGGCGAAGTGCTTGTAGCGGCCCCAGCGGCGGTACAGGCTGTTGCGCAACGTCTGCGCCTTGTCCTCGAAGCAGCCGTCGGCGGCGTAGTACACATCCAGGTTCGGCATCTTGTTGAAACCGATCACCCGGTCAACCGGGCGCTTGGCCAGGTCGGCCTTGATCCAGGCCGTGAGCTTCTCGTTGCGATGGTGATTGAACAGCGCCTTGACCGGCACCACCACCACCTCAAACCCCGCCGGCACCTCGCCCTCCCAGATCGGTGTGTACACGCGAATGGCGTGGCCACGCTGCTGGCACTCCAGGGCGATGCGCATAAAATCGCGCTGCAGGCCGCCGAACGGGAAGTATTTGTAAAGGATAAACGCCAGCTGCATCAGACAGGCTCCGTCATCACGTAGCCCGGATGCAATCCGGGGATGCCCCCTGCCGCGACCTGCCGCGCCACCGGCAAGCCACAGTCAAGCGGGACGTATTTGTGTAGCACCAAGGCCAGTTGCATCAGTGGCTCTCCAGACTGGCCAACAGGCGGTCCAGCTCGGGCGCCACGCGGGCGGCATCCAGACCGTCGAAACAGGGTTGCTGGCGATCACCGCCGCCGGCCAAGGGGCCCGTGGCGCACAGGTGAACCTGCCCGCGCCCGTAGGCACCGACTTTAAGCGGCAAGGTGGGGCCGTAGAGGGAAATACTCGGCACATCCAACGCCGCGGCCAGATGGCCGAGACCGGTATCCACCGCCACACAGGCGCGAGCGCCGGCGATCACCGCGGCCACGCCGCGCAGATTCAATTTGGGCAGTACGCTGGCGTGCTGCAGACCGGCGGCGATGCGCTCGGCTCGGGCCTTTTCAACCTCGCTGCCCCACGGCAGGCGCACGGCCAGGCTACGGCGGTCGAGGCGCTCGGCCAGGGCGCGCCAATCGGCCTCCGGCCAGTGCTTGCTGGCCCAGGTGGTGCCATGCAGAAACAGCACATAGGGCTCGGTCGCCGCCTCGCCGGCCATGGCGCGACGATCCAGGCCATAGTCGCCAACCGACTGCGGCAACGGATAACCCAGTGCCTGGGCGAACAACTGGCGCACCCGCTCCACCGCATGCTGGCCCCAGGCGACCGCATAGCGGCGGTCATAACAGCGACTGGCCAGCGGCTCGCGCACCGAGGCGCGATCCAGACCGGCCACGGGCGCATTAACGTAGCGGGTCAAGAGCGCGCTTTTCAGCAGGCCCTGGGCATCGATCACCAAGTCGTAGTTACCTTCACCCAGACGCTGTTTGAACGTCGCCCACTCACCGCTCTTCCAGGTTTGCAGCAGGTTCTTGCGCCAACGGCGCAGCGCCACGGGGATCACCCGCGCCACAGCCGGATGCCAGGTCGGAATCTCGGCAAAGCCCTCTTCCACCACCCAGTCAAACTGAATGCCGGGGATCGCCCGCGCCGCATCGGTCAGGGCCGGCAGGGTATGGATCACATCGCCGAGGGAGGACGTTTTAACTAGCAGCACCCGCAAACTATTCGACCTCGACCGGATCGGCGACCAGGCGATCCAGCGCCTCGATCACCGGACGCGGCTTTAGCTCGCGCAGGCAGTTGTAGTGACCGAAGCGGCAGGTGCGCTCGAAGCAGGGGCTGCAGTCGAGGCCAAGACGGACGATCTCCACCTGCTCGGCCAGCGGCGGGGTGAACTGCGGCGAGGTCGAACCGTACACCGCCACCAGCGGCCGATTGAGCGCCGCTGCCACATGCATCAACCCGGAGTCGTTGGACACCACGGCGCCCGCGCACGACAGCAAGTCGATGGCTTCAGCCAGCGAGGTTTGGCCTGCCAGGTTCGTACATTCCTCACGCAGCCCTGGGATCAAGCGCATGCGCAGGTCTTCGCCACCGGGATGGTCGTTCTTCGAGCCGAACAACCAGACCTGCCAGCCGGCACGGATTTTCAGCTCGGCAACCTTGGCGTAATGCTCGGCCGGCCAGCGCTTGGCCTCGCCGAATTCGGCGCCCGGACACAGCGCCAGCACCGGTCGATCCAGGCCCAGGCCGAACTTGGCCAGGGTCGCGGCGCGGCTGGCCGGGTCGATCTGCAGACTCGGTCGCGGGTAGGGCTTAGGCAGCTCGGCGCCCGGCTCGAAGGCCAGAGCCATAAAGCGCTCGATCATCAGCGGGTAGCGGTCTTTGTCCAGGGTACGAATGTCGTTGAGCAGACCGTAACGCAGCTCGCCCTTCCAGCCGGTGCGCTTGGGGATGCCGGCAAAAAACGGCACCAGCGCCGATTTCAGCGAATTGGGCAGCAGAATGGCTTGATCATACTGGCCCGCCAGGCCCTTACCGATCTGCCTCCGGGTGGCGATTTCCAGCACGCCATGGCCGAGCGGGAAGCTCAGGGTCTGGCGCACTTCGGGCATGCGCTCAAGAATCGGCCGGCTCCACTCGGGGGCCAGCACATCGATGGCACAGCCCGGATGGCGCTGCTGCAAACACTGAAACAGCGTCTGCGCCATCACCATGTCGCCTACCCAGCTCGGACCAATGATCAGTATTTTCATGTTTTATCCAGAAACAACCAGGGAGGCTTGCGCCTCCCGGTCATACCGCATTTTCATTCATTGGCCGGCTAATGGGGCCTCCAGCCGACCACGTAGGATGGGTTGAGCGTAGCGATACCCATCAGCTTACGGAGGGTTACGTCGCTGCGCGTCTAACCCACCCTACACCAGCGTGCGCCACTCAGGGTGCGCGCTGGTCTGCCCGGTGACCAGGTCAAAGTAGGCCTTCTGCAGGATCTCGGTGACCGGACCACGGCTGCCGATGCCGATCTGCCGGCCATCGACTTCGCGAATCGGCGTCACTTCAGCGGCGGTGCCGGTGAAGAAGGCCTCGTCGGCGATATACACCTCGTCGCGAGTGATGCGCTTCTCGACCACCTGAATGCCCAGCTCGGCGGCCAGGGTCAAAATGGTGCTGCGGGTGATGCCGTTCAGGCACGAGGTCACTTCCGGGGTGTACACCACGCCGTTCTTGACCAGGAAGATGTTCTCGCCCGAGCCTTCGGCCACATAGCCTTCGGTATCCAGCAGCATGGCCTCGTCGGCGCCGCCGGAGATGGCTTCCTGCAGGGCCAGCATCGAGTTGATGTAGTTGCCGTTGGCCTTGGCGCGGGTCATCGAGATGTTGACGTGGTGGCGGGTAAAGGAACTGGTGCGCACCTTGATCCCGGTCTTCAACGCCTCTTCGCCCATGTAGGCACCCCAGTGCCAGGCGGCCACGATGACCCGAACTTTCAGGCCAGTGGCGCGCAGGCCCATGGCTTCAGATCCGTAGAACACCATCGGGCGGATATAGGCCGATTCCAGGTTGTTCTCACGCACGGCGGCACGGGTCGCCTCGTTGAGCTCTTCCTTGGTGAACGGCATCTTCATGTTCATGATGTGCGCCGAATCGAACAGTCGATCGGTGTGCGCCTGCAGGCGGAAAATGGCCGTGCCTTCAGGGGTGTTGTAGGCGCGCACGCCTTCGAACACGCCCATGCCGTAATGCAGGGTGTGGGTCAGCACATGGGTGGTGGCATCGCGCCACGGCACCAGTTCGCCGTCATACCAAATCACGCCATCACGGTCGGCCATCGACATAGTTGCCTGCTCCTCAGTGTTTGTTTGGTTCATCAACGTAGGGCGACCTCGCCGCGTAGCGGCAGTCCGCCGGATCAATCAGTTCAAGCCCAACGCGTGCCAGATGCGCAGCACGCCGCGCCGCTCTGGCTGAAACTGGTCGCCACTGACCACCCCTGGCTGTTTCTGCAAGGCCTGTCGGTGGGCGGCGGCGCGGTAGGCCTTGTAAGCCTCCTGCAACAGCCGGACATCCTCGCCGGACAGCAGCGCGGCGTCCTCCAGACCATCCAGAATGCGGATATTGTCGGTGTAACGCAGCAACTGCGGGTGCTCGCGCGACCACGCCAGGGCCGCGTATTGCACCATAAATTCAATATCAACGATACCGCCGGCGTCCTGCTTGAGGTCGAACGGCGCCGCGGCCTCGAAGGCATTGGCGGCGGTGCCAGCGGCAGTTTCCTTGCTGCCGAGGTTGTCGCGCATCTTCGCGCGCATCTCGCTGACCTCGCCGCGCAGGGTGGCCAGATCGCGCGCGCGGCCCAGCACCTGGGCGCGAATCGCCTCGAAACCGGCGCCCACCCGTACACAGCCGACCAGCACCCGCGCGCGCACCAGGGCCTGATGCTCCCAGGTCCAGGCTTCGCCTTCCTGATAGCGACCGAAGGCACCCAGGGAGCTGACCAGCAGCCCCGAGGCGCCGGACGGGCGCAGGCGCATATCGACCTCATAGAGCTGGCCGGAGTTGGTCTGCGCGGTCAGCAGGTGAATGATGCGCTGGCCCAGGCGGGTGAAGAATTGCGCACCGTCGATGGGCTTGGCGCCGTCGGTTTCCGCCTGCGGATCGCCGTCGTGGATAAACACCAGATCGAGGTCCGAGCCATGGCCCAGCTCGATGCCACCGACCTTGCCGTAGCCGACGATGATGAAATCCGGATCGCACTGGCTGCCGTCGGCGCGCCGGGGGGCGCCGTACTTGCTCACCGTCTGGCGCCAGGCCAGGGCCAGCACCTGTTCGAGAATCGCCTCGGCCAGCCAGGTCAGGTAATCGCTGACCTTCATCAACGGCAGGGTGCCGGCGATTTCCGAGGCGGCTACGCGCAAACGGTGGGCCAGCTTGAAGTGGCGCAGGGCCTCCATCTGCTGTTCCAGATCGTCCTCGGGGATGCGTGTCAGGCGCTCGCGCAACTCGGCGGCCAGCTCCGGCGCCAGCGGCGGCTTGAACAAGCGGCCTTCATTCAGCAGCTCGTCGAGCAATAAAGGAAAGCGGGTGATCTGCTCGGCAATCCACGGGCTGGCGGCGCACAGGCGCAGCAACCGCTGCAGGGCCAGGGGGTTTTCCGTCAGCAGCACCAGATAGGCCGAGCGACGCACCACCGCCTCCACCAGAGGCAGCACCCGCTCCAGCACCAGGTCCGGGTTGTCGTGCTCCGCGGCCTGGGCCAGCAGGCGGGGAATAAAGGCATCCAGGCGCTCGCGACCGAGGCGCTGCATGGCCCGCACCTGGCCGCCATGGCGCAGGCCATTGATCCGTTGCAAGGTCGCCTGGGCCTCGACAAAGCCCGCTTCCTGTAGCTGTCGGCAGGCCGTCTGCTCATCCAGCGAGCCACTCCACAGCGGCAGCCACTCGGCACCGATGCAAGCGACCAATTCTTCGCCCTCGACCTCATCCGGGTCGGCAATCACCTGGCGGAAGTGCCAGTCGATGCGCCCCCGCCAAACCATCAATTGCTGGTGGAAGCTCGCCCAGTCGGCAAAGCCCATGACAAAGGCCACCCGCTCACGCTCCTGCTCGGCGTCCGGGAGCATCTGCGTCTGCCGGTCGTCGAGGGCCTGCAGGGCGTGTTCGGTGTAGCGCAAAAACTCGTAGCCCTCGCGCATCTCACCGACCACCGCCGGCGGCAGATAGCCCTGCCCCTCCAGTACGCTGAGCACCTTGAGCAACGGCCGGTGCTGCAGGCTGAGGTCGCGACCACCGTGGATCAGTTGAAAGGCCTGGGCGATAAACTCGACCTCGCGAATGCCGCCGGAACCCAGCTTGATGTTCTCGGCCATGCCCTTGCGCCGCACCTCCTGCTGGATCAATTGCTTCATCGCCCGCAGCGCTTCGATGGCGGAGAAGTCCAAGTAGCGCCGGTAAACGAACGGCATCAGCATTTCCAGCAGACGCTTACCGGCCTGCTGGTCGCCGGCCACCACCCGCGCCTTGATCATCGCGTAGCGTTCCCAGTCGCGGCCCTGATCCTGGTAGTACTGCTCCAGGGCGTTGAAGCTGAACACCAGCGGCCCGGACGAACCGTAGGGACGCAGGCGCATGTCAACGCGAAAGACGAAGCCATCGACAGTGACCGCATCCAGCGCCTTGATCAGCCGCTGGCCGAGGCGGATGAAAAACTCCTGGTTATCCAGCGGCCGCTTGGCCGCGTCGGTTTCACCGCCCTCGGCGAAGGCGAAGATCAGATCAATGTCCGACGACAAATTGAGCTCATGGGCGCCCAGCTTGCCCATCCCCAGCACCACCAAGTGCTGCGGCAGGCCGCTGCGCGCGCCGATGGGCGTGCCGTACTGAGCGCAATGACGGGTATACAGCCAGGCGTAGGCCAGGTCGATGCAGGCCTCGGCCAGCAGAGTCAGGTCGCTGCAGGTCTCGCGCAGGTCGCTCAGGCGGCAGACATCGCGCCAGATGATGCGCACTTGCTGGCGATTGCGCAGGCGGCGCAGACAGCGGCCCAGCTCATCCTCGTCGCCACACTGATCCACCGCCAGCTGCAACTGGGCGCGCAATTCGCCGGCCGCCAGGCTGCGCTCCAGCTCGCCGGAGTCGGCCAGATCGAGCAGCAGCAACGGATCGCGCAGGGCCTGCTCGAAGACAAAATCGCTGGCCGCAAAAACCCGCTCCAGGCACGCCAGACGCGCCGCCGGCCAGCCGGCAAAACGCTCGGCGCAACGCCCGCCAAGGGCGGTCACGGCCGTCGGCCAGGCCGTTTGCGCACGGCCGGCAAGGCCTTGCAGGGTGGCGGGCAAGGAGGTCAGCGGGGGCAGGCTCATGGTCTATCCTTTTGGCGAGAGTGCCAGAACAAGGTGCGCCAAGCCGGTCGCCGGGGCGCACAAGGGCCTGACGCTTTTGTAGTTTTACTACTAAAGAATGTGCCAAAAGAGCTGAAATGAGCGTCGCAATGTAGTAAAACTACAAAGCCGGCTCACCCTCCGGCACTCCCAAGCATTTACGCGCACGGCCCACAAGGCCTGCGGCGAACCCAGGCCGCCGATTCTGGAAGCCTTTGATCCCTGGAGCAAGCCATGCAAGACCTCGATCCCGTCGAAACCCAGGAATGGCTGGACGCCCTCGAATCCGTCCTCGCCCAAGAGGGCGAAGATCGCGCCCATTACCTGCTGACCCGCATGGGCGAGCTGGCGACCCGCACCGGCACCCAGCTGCCCTATGCGATCACCACGCCGTACCGCAACAGCATCCCGGTCGGCCACGAGGCGATGATGCCCGGCGACCTGTTTATGGAGCGGCGAATCCGCTCGCTGGTACGCTGGAACGCCCTGGCCATGGTGATGCGCACCAACCTGAAAGACCCGGATCTGGGCGGCCACATCTCCAGCTTCGCCTCCAGTGCCACCCTGTATGACATCGGCTTCAACTACTTCTTCCAGGCACCGACCGAAGAACACGGCGGCGACCTGATCTACTTCCAGGGCCACGCCTCCCCCGGCGTCTACGCCCGCGCCTTTATGGAAGGGCGGATCAGCGAAGAGCAACTCAACAACTTCCGCCAGGAGGTGGACGGCAAGGGCCTGTCCTCCTACCCGCACCCGTGGCTGATGCCCGATTTCTGGCAGTTCCCCACCGTATCCATGGGCCTGGGGCCGATCCAGGCGATCTACCAGGCACGCTTTATGAAGTACCTGGAGCACCGCGGCTTTATCCCCGCCGGCAAGCAGAAGGTCTGGTGCTTTATGGGCGATGGCGAGTGCGATGAGCCGGAATCCCTCGGCGCCATCTCCCTGGCCGGCCGCGAGCAGCTGGACAACCTGATCTTCGTGGTCAACTGCAACCTGCAGCGCCTCGACGGCCCGGTGCGCGGCAACGGCAAGATCATCCAGGAACTGGAAGGCGTGTTCCGTGGCGCCAACTGGAACGTCAACAAGGTGGTCTGGGGGCGCTTCTGGGACCCGCTGTTCGCCAAGGACAAAGACGGCCTGCTGCAACGGCGGATGGACGAGGTGGTCGATGGCGACTACCAAAACTACAAGGCCAAAGACGGCGCCTTCGTGCGCGAGCACTTCTTCAACAGCCCCGAACTCAAGGCCATGGTCGAGCACCTGTCCGACCAGGAAATCTGGAGCCTCAACCGCGGCGGCCACGACCCCTACAAGGTCTATGCGGCCTACCATCAGGCGGTCAACCACAAGGGTCAGCCGACCGTGGTGCTGGCCAAAACCATCAAGGGCTACGGCACCGGCGCCGGTGAAGCAAAGAACACCGCGCACAACACCAAGAAGGTCGATGTCGCTAGCCTGAAGAAATTCCGCGACCGCTTCGACATTCCGGTGCAGGACGACCAACTGGAGAACCTGCCGTTCTTCAAGCCCGAGGCCGACAGCGCCGAAGGCCGCTACCTGCTCACCCGCCGCGCCGCCCTGGGCGGTTTTGTGCCACAGCGCCGGGCGCGCAGCATCAGCATCCCGACGCCGCCACTGGAAACCCTCAAGGCCATCCTCGACGGCTCGGGCGACCGGGAAATTTCCACCACCATGGCTTTTGTGCGTGTGCTCGCCCAACTGGTGAAAGACAAAGACCTGGGTCAGCG
>DAITLT010000056.1:0-14116 GCA_036835505.1 Pseudomonas sp. | reverse complement strand
TGCCGTCTTCCAGCTCCAGCACCGGGATCTTGCCGTTGGGGTTCTTGGCCAGGAACGCCTCGCTCTGGGTCTCGCCCTTGAGAATGTCGATGGCCACCCATTCATATGGCAGGCCGAGCAGCTCCAGCATCAGCTTGATCTTGTAGCAGTTGCCGGAACGGTAATCGCCGTAAACCTTGTACATGAGTCCCTCCTCGATCAGTCCGCGTTGGCGGCCTGTGCTTGACGAATAACCGCAGCCAGACGCTTGAGCCCTTCGCTCAGGCGCTGCGGCGCGACATGGCTGAAGTTAAGCCGCAGATAGCCCGGATGCTGGTCCGGGTCGACGAAGAACGGCTCGCCCGGCATAAAGGCCACGTTCTGCGCCAGCGCCGGGGCCAGCAAGGTGCGGGTGTCCAGCGGCTGCTTGAGAGTCAGCCAGAAGAACAGCCCGCCCTGGGGGATTTCCCAGTCGGCAATAGCGGCGAAGTGCTCCTCCAGCGCGGCCTGCATGGCATCGCGGCGCAGGCGATAGAAGTCGCGCAACTCGGCCAGGTGACCGCGGTACTGTTCCGTGCCCAGCCACTGCAGGGCCTGCCACTGGCCGATGCGATTGGTGTGCAGGTCGGCCGATTGCTTGAGGCGCAGCAGGTGCGGATAAAGGTCCGGGGTGGCGATCAAAAAGCCCACGCGCAGGCCTGGTAGCAGGGTCTTGGACACGGTGCCGGTGTAGATCCAGCTGGCGCTTTGCAAGCGGCTGACAATCGGCGTGGCCTGGCCGGCATCAAACACCAGCTCGCGGTAAGGCTCGTCTTCGATCAGGGTGACCTTGAACTCATCCAGCAAGGCCGCCACGGCATCGCGCTTGGCTTCGCTGTAGCGCACCGCCGAAGGGTTCTGGAAGGTCGGAATCAGATAGGCGAACGCCGGCTTGTGCTGCTCCAGGCGCGCGCGCAACTCGCCAAGCTCGGGGCCATCGGCTTCCTGGGTGACGGTGATGCAATCGGCACCAAACAGTTGGAAGGCCTGCAGAGCCGCCAGATAGGTCGGCGCCTCCAGCAGGACTTCGGTGCCCGGATCGATAAACAGCTTGGACGCCAGATCGAGGGTCTGCTGCGAACCGCTGACGATCAGCACCTGGCTGGCATCGCAGGGTACGCCCAGGGCGCGCGCCTCGGCGGCAATGGCTTCGCGCAGCGCCGGCTCGCCTTCGCTCATGCCGTACTGGCCCATGCTCGCCGGCATATCTGCCCACTCGACCTTGGGCAGCATGGCTTCGGCAGGCAGGCCGCCGGCGAACGACATCACTTCCGGGCGCTGGGCTGCGGCCAGGATCTCGCGAATCAGGGAACTTTTCAGGCGGGCAACACGTTCGGAAAAAGCCATGGAAATCACCGGTAGCAAAGGCGCGATAAATTAAGTCAAACTGATTGACCGAAACTACGCCGACCAAGCTAGATACGTCAATATGCTTGACCTGAAAAACAGCACCACTCAGCAGGCCGCCATGGAAGCATTCTTCCTCGGCTATCAAGCCTTCACCGCCAAGGCCGACGAAATGCTCGCGCGCCGCGGGTTGGGCCGGGTGCATCACCGCATCCTGTTTTTTATCGCCCGCTACCCCGGCCTCAGCGTCAAGCAACTGCTCAGCGCCCTGGGCGTGAGCAAGCAGGCGCTGAATATCCCGCTGCGCCAATTGCTGGAAATGCAACTGGTGCAGAGCGTTACCGCCGCCGACGACAAGCGCAAGCGCCTGCTCGGTTTCACCGCCGAAGGCGCCAAGCTGGAACTGGCCCTGCGCCGCGAGCAGGCCAAGCTGCTGCGCCGAGTGTTCGGCGAAACCGGCGAAGCCGCCGTGCATGGCTGGCTGGCGGTCAATCAGGCATTGGCCAATACCCGACCCACCTAACCGATACAGTTGCCGACAAAGTAACTGGTACAGTTCTCACTGTTACCGGCCAAGATAAAAACTGTACCGATCATTGCTCGGTTCGCTGTACCGCGACACCCGCCGACAGGGCCGCTTAGTCTGGGCGCCACTGCCGGAGCCACGCCCATGACCATCCAATTACTGCTCGCCTTTAGCACCTTCGCCTTTGTTATGTCGGTTACCCCTGGGCCGAACAACATGATGTTGCTGGCCTCCGGGGTTAACTTCGGCCTGCGCCGCAGCGTGCCGCACCTGCTGGGGATCAGCCTGGGCCTGATGCTGATGGTCTGCGCCATGGGCTTTGGCCTCGGCCAGGTGCTCAAACTCTACCCGCCGCTGTTCAATCTGCTGCGCTATGTCGGCGGCGCTTACCTGTTGTACCTGAGCTGGCGGATCGCCACGGCGGCAGCCCCGCAGGTGGATGGCGCCGCCGATGCCAAGCCCTTCGGCCTGCTGCAGGCGGCGGCCTTCCAGTGGGTCAACCCCAAGGCCTGGATCATGGCCGTGGCAGCCATCACCACCTATGCGCCGGCGCAGCCGCTGTGGCATCAGGTGCTGCTGATCGCCGGCGTGTTTGCCCTGATAAACTACCCGACCTGTTCGATCTGGGTGCTGGCCGGCAGCCTGCTGCGCCGCACCCTGAATAACCCGCGGCGGCGCCGGCAATTCAATGGGGCGATGGCGGCCCTGCTGGTGTTGTCTTTGTATCCGCTGCTGTTACCCGCCCCTGGAGTTGCTTGATGCCTGCTGCACCCGCCCCACGTTTGCTTGCCGACAGCTCCCTGAGCGCCCTGGTCGCCGGTTTTATCGCCATGCTCACCGGCCACACCAGCGGCCTGGTGCTGATTTTCCAGGCCGGCCAGGCGGCTGGTTTGAGCGATCTGCTGATTGCCTCGTGGATCTGGGCCCTGTCCCTGGGGATGGCGCTATGTACCATCGGCCTGTCGCTGTATTACCGCGCGCCGATCGTGGTGGCCTGGTCGACGCCGGGCGCGGCCCTGCTGATCAGCAGCCTGCCGGGAGTGAGTTTCAGCGAGGCGATTGGCGCCTACCTGCTGTGCGCCGTGCTGCTGACGTTGGTGGGCCTGACCGGCACCTTTGAGCGCTTGATGCGCCATCTACCCGCCTCCCTGGCCGCCGCCCTGCTGGCCGGGATTTTGTTTCGCATCGCCAGCGCCATCTTCGGTGCCGCCGAGCAGCAAAGCCTGCTGGTGCTGAGCATGCTGGCCAGCTACCTGATCTTTAAACGCCTGCAACCGCGCTATGCGGTGCTCGCCGCGCTGCTGGTGGGCTGCGGCCTGGCTTATCAGCTGGGCCTGCTCGACCTGTCGGGCGTGCCGCTAAGCGTGGCGCTGCCGCAGTGGACTACGCCGACCTTCACCCTCAACGCCGCCATCAGCATCGGCCTGCCGCTGTTCGTGGTGGCCATGGCCTCGCAGAACATTCCCGGCTTGGCCGTGCTGCGCGCCGATGGCTACAACGTGCCGGCCTCGCCGTTGCTTAGCGTCACGGGCATTGCTTCGTTGCTGCTGGCGCCGCTGGGCGCCCACGGGGTCAACCTGGCCGCCATCACCGCAGCCATCTGCACCGGCCCCCACGCCCATGAAGACCCGCGCAAACGCTACACCGCGGCGGTGTTCTGCGGACTGTTTTATGCCCTGGCGGGGTTGTTTGGGGCCAGTTTGGTGGCGCTGTTCGCCGCCCTGCCCAGCGCCCTGCTGCTGTCGGTGGCGGCGATCGCCTTGCTGGGCTCGATCGGCAATGGCCTGAGCGTGGCCATGCACGCACCAAACGAGCGCGAGGCGGCGCTGCTGACCTTTATGGTCAGCGCCTCGGGGATCAGTTTCCTGGGGATTGGTTCGGCCTTCTGGGGCCTGGTGGCCGGCGTTGTGACCCTGCTGATCGTCAACGCCGGCAAGCGCTACTGAAGCGCTCGCGCAGCGTTAGATCGCCGTCACTCCGCCATCGATGGCCAGGGCCTGGCCGGTGGTGAAGGCGGCGCCATCGCTGCACAGATACAGCACCGCCGCGGCGACTTCCTCGACCTTGCCGATACGGCCAACCGGGTGCATGGCGATGGCGAACTCGCCTTTTTTCGGATCCGATTCATAGGCGCGGCGGAACATATCGGTGTCGATCACCGCCGGGCATATGGCATTGACCCGCACCTTCTTCTTGGCGAATTCAATGGCGGCCGACTTGGTCAGGCCGATCACCGCATGCTTGGAGGCGCTGTAGATGCTCATCTTCGGCGCAGCACCCAGGCCCGCCACCGAGGCGGTGTTGACGATGGCGCCGCCACCCTGGGCCAGCAGCGGCAACTGGTACTTCATGCACAGCCACACGCCTTTGACGTTGACGCCCATGATGGCGTCGAACTCGGCTTCACTGCCCTCGTTGAGGCGGCCCTTCTCGATCTCGATGCCGGCGTTGTTAAAGGCGTAATCCAGGCGTCCATAAACCTCAATCAGCGTCGCCATCAGCGCTTGCACCTCGGCGTCGCGGCTGACATCGCAGCGCACGAACAGCGCTTCGCCGCCGGCCTGGCGGATCAACTCGACGGTCTGCTCGCCGCCCGCCACATCGACGTCCGATACCACCACCTTGAGGCCTGCGCTGGCAAAGGCCTGGGCGGTGGCGCGACCGATGCCGTTGGCGGCGCCCGTTACCAGGGCGACCTGACCGGAGAAACTCATGCTCATGACTGTGTCCTTAGCTGCAAGTGGATAAGCGCCGGCAGTCTAGCCAGTCCCCCGGTACACCGGCAGCACTATCAGGCCCTCGGTTAGGGCCTTATGCAGTTGGCTGATAACACCGCCGAGCCCATCATCGAGATGGATCAGCACTCATTTGTCAGTGCGCTGGCGCTTGCTGGAATGGCCGTAGCGGACTATCAAAGTAGCTTCCCTGCCCATGAGTAACTGCCATGTCTGCCCCACTCAACCGCCAATTTCTCCTGGCTCAGCGCCCGCAAGGTCTGCCCAGCCGGGAAACCTTCAGTTATGTAGAAACCTCCATCGGCGAACCCGGCCCTGGGCAGATTCTGGTGAAGAACCAATACCTGTCCCTGGACCCGGCCATGCGTGGCTGGATGAACGATGCCAAGTCCTATATCCCGCCGGTTGGCCTGGGTGAGGTGATGCGCGCCCTCGGCGTCGGCCAGGTGATTGCCTCGCAAAACCCGGCGTTTGCCGTCGGTGACTATGTGAACGGCGCCCTCGGCGTACAGGATTATTTTCTCGGCGAGCCCAAGGGCTTCTACAAGGTTGACCCGAGTCGCGCGCCGCTGCCGCTGTACCTGTCGGCCCTGGGCATGACCGGGATGACCGCCTATTTCGCCCTGCTCGACGTCGGCCAGCCCAAGGCCGGTGAAACCGTGGTGATTTCCGGCGCCGCCGGCGCGGTGGGCAGCATTGCCGGGCAAATTGCCAAGCTCAAGGGTTGCCGGGTGGTCGGCATTGCCGGCGGCGCCGACAAGTGCAAGTGGCTGCTTGATGAGTTGGGTTTCGACGGGGCCATCGACTACAAAAACGAGGATGTGCTTGCCGGCCTCAAGCGCGAATGCCCGCAAGGGGTCGATGTGTACTTTGATAACGTCGGTGGCGATATTCTCGATGCCGTGCTCACCCGCCTGGCCTTCAAGGCGCGAGTGGTGATTTGCGGGGCCATCAGCCAGTACAACAACAAGCAGGCGGTCAAAGGTCCGGCCAACTACCTGAACCTGCTGGTTCACAGTGCGCGCATGGAAGGTATGGTGGTGATGACCTACGCGCCGCGCTTTGCCGAGGCGGCGGCGCAGCTGGGCGACTGGCTGGCCAGCGGCAAACTGAAGAGCAAGGAAGATCTAGTCCAGGGCCTGCAGACCTTCCCGCAAAGCCTGCTGAAACTGTTCAGCGGCGAGAACGTCGGCAAACTGGTGCTGAAGCTCGACTGAGTCGAGCTTACGTATTGCAGCCTGTAGGAACGGCTGCAGCCGCGATGCTTTCAAGGCCAACGGCAGCGCGGGCACATCCGCTCCTACAGCCGAAAGTCTCGTTAACTCAGCAGAAACACCCGGATTAGATCCGGGCTACGCACTGGTGGATTACGCCAATTCGGCCAATACCGCCGCCAGCGCTTGCTGCGGGTTGGCGGCCTGGCTGATCGGGCGGCCGATCACCAGATAATCCGCCCCGGCCTGCAACGCCTGGCTCGGGGTCAGAATGCGCCGCTGGTCATCTTCGGCACTGCCTGCCGGACGAATCCCTGGCGTCACCCGTTGCAACTGCGGGTGTGCCACTTTCAGCACGCCAGCCTCTTGCGCCGAACACACCAGCCCGTCCATGCCGGCCTGCTGGGCCAGGCCCGCCAGACGCAGAACCTGGGCTTGCGGCTCGACATCCAGGCCAATGCCGCTCAAGTCGTCACGTTCCATGCTAGTCAGCACGGTCACGCCAATCAGCAGAGGCTTGGCGCCGCTGAGCTTGTCCAGCTCATTGCGACAGGCCGCCATCATGCGCAGGCCGCCGGAGCAGTGTACGTTGACCATCCACACGCCCAGCTCAGCCGCGGCCTTGACCGCCATCGCCGTGGTGTTCGGGATGTCATGGAATTTGAGGTCGAGGAACACGTCAAAGCCCTTGGCCTGCAACGCTTCGACAATCGCCGGCCCGCAGCGGGTGAACAGCTCCTTGCCGACTTTGACCCGGCACTGCGCCGGATCAAGCTGCGCGGCCAACGCCAGGGCTGCGTCGGCGTTAGGGAAATCGAGGGCAACAATAATAGGGCTCAGGCAAGGCATGGCAGCTTCTCAGGCAAGTCAAAACGCCGCGCATTGTACCTCAGCAGCCGGCCGGGCTTGAGCGTTCGTGATAGAGGAAAGAACCGAGCGAGGCCATTTTTTGTGGCGAGTAGTCATTTATGCAACGAAAAACCAGGACATCCCCTGCTCCTGCTTTGGCGCCGCAAAGCCGTCTCAAGAGCGGCAGGCGGCCGTGAAAGGCTGAGGCGATGATGGGTTAAGCTGGGCGCCGATACGCATCAGCCAACAGCAAGAGTGAGCACACAGCATGGGACGAGTCGTGGCCGCCGCGGTGTATAGCAACGGCAAGAGAGTGGCCGATATTGAGTTGAGCGAAGGCAGTCGCTGGGCCGCCAAGCCTGGGCACTTCGTCTGGATCGGCCTGCAGCAACCCGATGCAGCGACCCTGCACAGCCTGCAGGAACAGTTTCACCTGCATGAACTGGCGCTCAGCGATGCCCTCCAACAGCACAATCGGCCCAAGCTGGAAACCTTCGGCGATGCGCTGTTTATGGTGCTCTACAACCCGGTGCGCATCGACGGCAAGCTGGAGTTCGTGGAGACCCACCTGTTTGCGGGCAAGGGTTACATCATCAGTGCCCGCTATGGCGACTCATCGCCCTACTCGCAGGTGCGTCAACGTTGCGAGGCGCGTTCACTGTTGCTGGAAAACGGCGAGGACTTCGTCCTCTACGCCCTGCTCGATTTTATTGTGGAAAACTACCGGCCAGTCACCGAACTGATCCACAGCGAGATTGATGAGCTGGAACAAAACGTACTCAGCCAATCCCTGAGCCAGTCAGACATCGAGCGCATTCACAACCTGCGCCGTGAATTACTGCGCTTGCGCCGCTACATGGCGCCCATGGTGGAGATCTGCCAGGAGCTGCAAAGCCTGGCCTTCCCGTTTATCGATAAAAACATGCGGCCGTACTTTCGCGACGTGGCGATCCATGTCAATCGCCTGCTGGAGGATCTTACCGGCCTGCGCGACATCGCCAGCCAGACCATTGAAATCGGTCTGCTGCTGGAGTCGTCCAGACAAAGCCTGGTACAGCGCAAGTTTGCCGCCTGGGCGGCGATCCTAGCGTTCCCCACGGCGGTGGCCGGAATTTACGGGATGAACTTCCAGAACATGCCCGAGCTGACCTGGGATTACGGCTACTTCGCGGTGCTGGGCCTGATCGGGTTGGGTTGCACGGCACTGTTTGCCAACTTCAAGCGCCTGGACTGGCTGTAGCCGTGGCGAGCCTGCGCCATGGGTGATCGCCGAACTAAGCCACCGGCACTGCGCGGCCCTGGGCGACAAAGCGCATCATCCACTCGGCCACCATATTGCCCTGGTGCTGCAATTCCAGGCTGTTGATGCCCTGCTGGTAGACCTGCTCGCCATAAACCTCCTGGCGAATGGTGAGAATTGAGCGTGCGTAATCCGGGACAAACTCGGGGTGGCCCTGAAAACACAGCACCTGATCGCCAATGTAATAGGCCGCAATCGGGCAGAACGCACTGCTGGCCAGCAGCGTGGCATTGGCGGGCGCCTCGGTCACCTGGTCCTGATGACTGATCAGTAACGCCAACTGCTCGGCATGGGGTTGCAGCCACTGCGGCTGCTCAAGCACCGCATATTGATGCACTCCTACGCCCCAGCCCTGCCAGGCGCGCTCGGTCTTGCCGCCCAGCAGCAGCGCCAGCAGTTGATGGCCGAAACAGATGCCCATGAGTTTGTCGCCGCGCTCGTAGCGCGCCAGCACATAACTGCGCAGGGTCTGAATCCAGGCGTCAGCAGCAAAGGAGTCGTACTTGCTGCCGGTGATCAAATAGGCGTCGAAGTGCCGCGAATCATCCGGGTAATGGCCCTGCACCACATTGAACACCTCGAACTCGGCGGCTATCGGCTGGCGTGCGAACAACTGCTGAAACATCCATCCGTATCCGTGGTATTGCTCAACCAGTTCGGGGCGGATGTTGTCGGTTTCGAGGATGCAAATACTCAGGGCCATCAGACGTCCTTGGGCAGCAGCGTAGGCAAACAGGCGTGCGTTTTATTTAACACAGACGACCGAGTAATTGAACAGTCGTTGTGTGCAGCGCCATGCAAAACCCATCGCGCACCACCTCGCAATACCTGTTGCCGTACGCCGCGCATGGCCGGGGTTGTTAGTCCGGCGCCGCGTAGGCGATCCTGGCCAGGGCGAGCATGACCAGCAAGAAAACCGCCATCAGCAGGGTATTTACGATAATCGAGGCAGCAAACCACATAGCAAACCGTCCTTTCGCACAGAGATAGAGGTCAACAGTCGCGACGAATCTGCTTGGAATGCACAGCACTGATCGCCGACCACCTAACTGTATATCCATACAGCTTTTAAAATCAAGCGCTGCTCTGCAGGCATCTTCAACGCGACATGGTGGCGCTCAGACGGACTTCGGCGAACCTGGCAAAAGCTGGCTCCGGTGCTCGATCAGGGCTTATCTGAATAGGCAAACCATCTGATTTTTCTAGCTTTTGCTGATCAAAAGAGCGACCGGTCGCAAACCTTGCGTGAAGTGCAAGGCCTGTATATATTCCAGCCCTCGCCGCACCGCAGCACTGTCCATGGAGCCATTCACTGGCTGCAAACGACCTGGAACCCCGTGCGACGTCAGATAAAACTGCCCCGGTGGCGAAATAGGTATACGCAGCGGACTTAAAATCCGCCAGACGCGAGTCTATGCCGGTTCAAGTCCGGCCCGGGGCACCAATCGCAAGACCCTGATGGCCCGATACAGCGGCCGTCAGCCCACGCTCCCCCGCCTCCAGCAACAACCATTTGCGGCAAATCATCAAGCCGGCGCTCAGTGCGCAGCAGGTGCCAGTTGTTGCTGCGCCAGACGCCAGGCGCCCGGTGTGCTGCCGGTCCAACGGCGCACCGCACGGTTGAACACGCTGGGTTCGGCATAACCCAGGGCCTGGCCGATCTCCGCCAGGGGACGCCGGGTGTGGGCCAGCGCCTGCAGCGCCGCTTCGCGCCGCGCCTCATCGAGCAGACCGGAAAAACTCAAGCCTTGGCCCTGCAGGCGCCGCGCCAGCGTGCGCTCGGTCATGCCCAGCACGCGCGCCGCCTGGGCCCGCGTGGGCAGGTTTGCATGCAGCTGACCGGCGATCCAGGCACGCAAAGCCTGCCCCAGCTCGGTACGCGCCGACAGCGCCGCCAGGCGTTCGCGGGCGTGCTCATGGAGCACCTGCGCCAGTTGCGCATCGGCCTGTGGCAGAGGCGTGTCGAGCAGCGCGTTGCTCACCAGCACACCGCTGAACGCCTGTTCGAAGGCCACTGGGCAGTGGAACACCTCGCGATAGCCTGCCAGCGGCCCTAGCCGTGCCTGGCTGAACTGCACCGCCAGCGGTCGCTGTGAAGTGCCTGTGACCCAGCGGGTGAACGCCACCACGGCGGCCAGCACCGCCTCGATCTGCTGCGGACTGAACGCCAGCTCGCCCTGGCTCGGGTGATAAACCACCCAGCAGGCATCCGCGCCGGCAATGGTCTGAAAGCGGCCGCCATCGCTGATCAGGCTCTGGCACTGCTGCGCCAGGGCAAAGGCCTCGCGCAGGGTGGGCGCCGATTGCAGCAAGAAGCTGACCACGTTGAAGCTGGCCGGTCCCACGCTGGCACCGACCTTCAGGCCAAAGCCTGCGTCCTGGGTATAGCGCGCGGCGGCGCACCACAAACGGGTGATATGGTCGATCGGCCAGCGCTCGGCATTCAGCTCATGGGCGGCGATTCCGGCCTGGGCCAGCAGAGCCTCGCGCGCCACGCCCTGCTGCTCGGCGGCGGCCAGCACGGTGTTGACCCAACTGATGGAAACGCTGGCCTGCAGAGTCATGATCGATGGCCTATAGAGTCAATCCGAAAGCAACGTTAGCGACTATCGTGGCTAACCACAAGGCGCCGCACGAGGCTTTCCCGCGGCGCCATTGACGGAGACAAATCGATGGCAGTGTTGCAGACCGATGCGGTGGTGGTGGGTGGGGGCCTGGCGGGCATCGTCACGGCGCTGGAGTTGCTGCGCGCAGGCCAGCGGGTGGTGCTGGTCGACCGCGATACGCCCGAGCGTCTCGGCGGCCTGGCGCTCTGGGCCTTTGGCGGCATGGCTCTGGTCGGCACGCCGCTGCAGGAGGCCATGGGTATCCCGGACACGCCTGAGCGGGCCCTGCATGACTGGCTGCAGTTCGGCGAGCTGGACCCACAGGACGAATGGCCGCTGCAGTGGGCGCGCTACTACGTCGAGCATTCGCGCAGCGAGGTGTATGACTGGCTGAAGAACGAAGGCATCAAGTTCATGCCGGCGGTGAACTGGGTGGAACGCGGCCTGAATGGCGACGGCAACAGCCTGCCGCGCTACCACGTGGTCTGGGGCACCTCGCGTGAGCTGGTGCGCTGCCTGGTGGCGGCCCTGCACCGCGCCAACCATGATGGGCGCCTGACCCTGCTGCACGGGCATCGGGTGACCGGGCTGGAGCACACGGCCGGCAAGGTCAGCGGGGCCAGTGCCATCAATGAGCAGAGCGGTGAAACCGTGGATTGCCGCGCGCCGGTGGTGGTGCTGGCCATGGGCGGCATCAATGGCAGCCACGCCGAGTGCCGGGCCAACTGGCCGCAAGACCGCCCTCGGCCTGCGACCCTGCTCAATGGTGCGCATCCCTTCGCGGATGGCAAGCTGCATCACTGGGCTGCCGAGCAGCTCGGCGCGCAGCTCACCCATGCCGGCGAGATGTGGAACTACGCTGCCGGCTTCCCTCACCCGTACCCGCATTTCGAAGGGCACGGCTTGTCGACCATTCCCTGCAAGTCGGCGCTGTGGCTCAACCACCGTGGTGAACGCATCGGGCCGCAGCCCCTGGTCACCGGGTTTGACACCCATTGGATGTGCCAGCGTGTGGCGCAGCAGGAAAAGCCCTGGACCTGGCACCTGCTCAACTGGCGGATTGCCGCCAAGGAGTTCGCCATTTCCGGGGCGGAGCACAACCAGCGCATTCGCGACAAACAGTTCATCCGCTTCCTCAAGGAAACCCTGCTGGGCAACCATCGCCTGGTGCGTCAGATGCAGAAGGAAAGCCCGCACTTCATCGTGGACGACACCCTGGCCGGGCTGGCCGCCAAGATGAATGCGCTCACCGCCTCGCACGATATTGATCCGGCCGTGCTGCAGGCCACCGCCGACACCTTCGACGGCAACTTCAGCAAGGGCCAGCGCCTGCACAATGACGACCAGATTCGCCGCATCCTGCATGCGCGGCAGTGGGGCCCGGACCGCTTGCGTACCTGCAAGCCGGCGCCCCTGCAGAAGCCCGGTGCCGGCCCCTTTATTGCCATCCAGATGCAGCTGATTACCCGCAAGAGCCTGGGTGGCCTGCAGACCGACCTGCACAGCCGGGTGCTGGATGCTCGCCAGCAGCCGGTGCCGGGGCTTTACTGCGTCGGCGAGGCGGCCGGTTTTGGCGGCGGTGGGGCCAACGGCAAGCGTTCGCTGGAAGGCACCTTCCTGCCTGGCTGCATCATGACCGCCCGCGCGGCAGCGCGTGCCATTACCCGTGCCGCAGCAACCCGCTGAGGAGTCGCCCATGTACCCAGCCACCGTTGCCGACTGGCGCCTCCTGGCGCAACGCCGCTTGCCGCGCTTTCTGTTCGACTATGTGGCGGGCGGCGCGGGGGACGAGGTGACGCTGGCCGCCAATGTTGCCGACTTTGCCGCCCTCCGCCTGCGCCAGCGCGTGCTGGTCGATGTGTCCCAGGTAGACACCCGCAGCCAGCTCGCCGGCCAGGCCTGTGCAATGCCGCTGGCCCTGGCTCCGCTGGGGCTGGCCGGCATGCTGGCGCGCCGCGGCGAGGCGCAGGCCGCGCGTGCGGCGCTGGCTGCCGGCGTGCCGTTCACGCTGTCCACCGTCGGCATCTGTCCGCTGGCCGAGGTCGTGGCCGCCACCGGGCAAGCGCCCTGGTTCCAGCTCTACATGCTGCGCGACCGTGGCGCCGTTCGCGCCTTGCTGGATGCGGCCTGGGCCGGCGGCTGCCGCACCCTGGTGTTCACCGTCGATCTGCCGTTGCCCGGCATGCGCTGGCGCGATGTGCGCAACGGCATGGCCGCCAGCGGTGCGCGGGCCGCGCTGCTGCGTACACGGCAAGTGCTGGCGCGCCCCGCCTGGGTGAACGACGTGGTGATCGGCGGCCGGCCGCTGAGCTTTGGCAATTTGCACCAGCAGGTGCCCGGCGGGCGCGACCTGAATGCCTTCAAGGCCTGGATCGATGCGCAGTTCGACCCCGGCGTGACCTGGCGCGACATCGACTGGCTGCGCGGCCAGTGGCAGGGCCGACTGCTGCTCAAGGGCATTCTGGAGGTGGACGACGCCCGTGCCGCCGTGGCCTGCGGGGCCGATGGCATCGTCGTGTCCAATCATGGCGGGCGCCAGCTCGACACCGCTCCGGCCAGTATTGCCGCGCTGCCGGCCATCGCCCGTGCGGTCGGCAGCCAGACCGAAGTGCTGATGGACGGCGGCGTGCGCAGCGGCGTGGACATCTTCAAGGCCCTGGCCCTCGGCGCGCGCGGCGTGCTGATCGGCCGTCCCTGGGCCTGGGCCCTGGCGGCCCAGGGACAGGCCGGCGTCAGCCAGCTACTCGCCCACTGGCAGCGCGAATTGCTGTTGACCATGACGCTGGCCGGCGTCACCCGCATTGCCGACATCAACCCCAGCCATCTGATCACCCCACAGGAGCGCCCATGAACGGAGCCCAAGCCTTGCTGCAGACCCTGGCCGATGCCGGCATCGAAGTCTGCTTCACCAATCCCGGCACCAGCGAAATGCACTTCGTCGCCGCGCTGGACAGCGAACCGCGTATGCGCGCCGTGCTCGCCCTGTTCGAGGGTGTGGCCACCGGCGCCGCCGATGGCTACGCGCGGATGGCCGACAAGCCCGCCGCCACGCTGTTGCACCTGGGCTGCGGCCTGGGCAATGGCCTGGCCAACCTGCACAACGCGCGCAAGGGCCGGGTGCCGGTGGTCAACATCGTGGGCGACCATGCCAGCTACCACACCCAGTACGACGCGCAGTTGCAGTCGGACATCGAAACCGTGGCGCGTAACGTCTCGCCCGGTTTCGTGCGCACCAGTGGCAGTACCGCGCAGCTGAGTCGGGACGCGGTGGATGCGGTGCAAGCCGCCCAGGGCTTGCCGGGTCAGGTGGCCACGCTGATCCTGCCGGCCGATGTGTCCTGGGGCGAGGGCGGCCAGCCCTGCGCCATGCCCGCTCGGCGCACCGCGCCGGTGGCCGACGACGCCGTGGTGCAGGCCATCGCCCAGGCCATCCAGGAGGGCGCCAAGGCTTATCTAAACCGCCAGTACAGAACTATCGCCGTGGCCGCGGCCGCCATTTTTTTAATCATCGGCTTTATCCC
>DAITLT010000055.1:0-14137 GCA_036835505.1 Pseudomonas sp. | reverse complement strand
AGCTTCCCGGAGGCGGAAGTGGTGTTGGCCGATTTGTCCTTTGAAGCGCTGGATGTGGCCAATGAAAATATCCTCCAGCACGGCCTGGAAGAGCGCGTTTATTCGGTGCAAAGCGACGGGTTCAATAGCATGCCCAAGCAGCGTTTTGATTTGATCGTGTCGAACCCGCCCTACGTGGACGCCGAAGACGTTGACGACATGCCCGCCGAATACGGGCACGAACCGGCGCTGGGCCTGGCCTGCGGTGAGGATGGCCTGGACCTGGTGCGGCGGATTCTGGCCCAGGCGGCCGACCACCTGAGCGAGCGCGGCACCCTGATCGTCGAGGTGGGCAATAGCCAGGTGCATGTGCGCGAACTCTATCCCGAGGTGGATTTCACCTGGCTGGAGTTTGAGCAGGGCGGGCATGGCGTGTTCTTGCTGGCCGCCGCGCAGTGCCGCGAGCATCAGGCCTTATTTGCATCACGCCTGCTTTAACAGGCCGTTGAAAAACTACTGCGCTCGGCCATGCTGCGTTGAAATCAGCCTCAGAAGCTCATTTACAGCTCGTAAACTGCGCTTCTTCGGCTGATTTCGCCTTGCCTGGCCTTCGCTCGCTACGTTTTTTCAACGGTCTTTTAACGTAAAATCGTGCAGCCGGTGGCCGCCTGCAACTCGTCGAAGTTGACGCCCGGCGCCATCTCCACCAATTGCAGGCCGGCCTCGCTGATATCCAGCACGGCCAGGTCGCTGATGATCCGGTCGACCACGCCGACGCCGGTCAGCGGCAGCTCGCAGCGCGAGAGAATCTTGTGCGCGCCGCCCTTGGCGGTGTGCTCCATCAGCACCACCACACGCTTGACCCCGGCCACCAGATCCATGGCGCCGCCCATGCCCTTGATCATCTTGCCGGGGATCATCCAGTTGGCCAGGTCGCCCTGCTCCGACACCTGCATGGCGCCGAGCAGGGCCAGGTTGATGTGGCCGCCGCGGATCATGCCGAAGCTCTCGGCGCTGTCGAAGAAGCTGCTGCCCGGCTGGGTGGTGATGGTCTGCTTGCCGGCGTTGATCAGATCGGCGTCGATCTCCTCCTCGCCGGGGAAGGGACCGATGCCGAGCAGGCCGTTCTCGCTCTGCAGCCAGACTTCCATGCCCTCGGGGATGTAGTTGGCGACCAGGGTCGGCAGACCGATGCCGAGGTTGACGTAGTAACCATCCTGCAATTCCTGGGCGGCGCGTTGCGCCATTTCTTCACGGGTCCACGCCATGATCAGTTCCTCACCGTGCGTACTTCGATACGTTTTTCCGGGTTGACATTGAGCACCAGCCGCTGCACGTAGATGCCCGGCAGGTGGATCTCGTCCGGCGACAATTCACCGACCTCGACGATCTCCTCGACCTCGGCGACGCACACCCGTCCGGCCTTGGCGCACAACGGATTGAAGTTGCGCGCGGTCTTGTTGAACATCAGGTTGCCGGCCTTGTCCGCCACCGCGCCCTTGATCAGTGCCACGTCAGCGGTCAGCGAACGCTCCATGACGTACCACTCGTCATCGAACTGGCGGGTTTCCTTGCCCTCGGCGATCAGCGTGCCGTAGCCGGTGCGGGTGAAGAACGCCGGGATGCCGGCGCCGCCGGCGCGCAGCTTCTCGGCCAGGGTGCCCTGGGGGGTGAACTCCAGCTCCAGCTCGCCGGCCAGGTACTGGCGCTCGAACTCCTTGTTGCCGCCGACGTAGGAAGAAATCATCTTCTTGATCTGCCGGCTGAACAGCAGCGGACCAAGACCGAAGTCGTCCACCCCGCAGTTGTTGCTGATGATGGTGAAGCCACGCTTGCCGGTTTCGCGCAGCGCCTCGATCAGCGCCTCGGGAATACCACACAGGCCGAAGCCGCCGGAGGCGATGGTGATGTCGTCGTGAACGATGCCGGCCAGGGCGGCATGGGCGTCTGGGTAGATCTTGTTCATGAAGTTCCTCTGCGTTGATCTAAGCCAGTTGCGTCAGCGCTGCAGTACGTAGGTGCCGGGGGCGGCGCACAAGGGTGGGTATTTGCGCGAGCCGAGCTTCTTCGGCGCCGGCCGGCTGTCGCCCGAGCGCGCCTGGATCCATTGCCGCCAGTGCGGCCACCAGCTGCCGCCGTGGCGCTCGCCGGCGCCTTCAAGCCACTCCTGCGGGTCGTTGGCGCTCGCCGCGGCCGCGTAGAAATGCGATTTGGGATTGCCCGGCGGATTGACCAGGCTCTGCAGGTGGCCGGCGTTGGAGAGGACGAAGGTGCTGTCCTCGCCGAACAGCCGGGCGGTGCCGTAACAGCCCTGCCAGGGCGTGATGTGGTCGGTGGTGCCGCCGATCACGTAGGCGCCGACCTTGACCTGAGTCATGTCGATCGACTCGCCGGCGATCTGCAGCGCGCCCGGGTTGCTGAAGGGGTTGAGCTGGATCAGATCCAGGTAGTCGGCGTGCAGCTGCGCCGGCAGGCGCGTGGTGTCGTTGTTCCAGGCCAGGATGTCGAACGCCGGCGGCTTGTTGCCGAGCAGGTAGTTGTTGACCCAGTAGTTCCAGATCAGGTCATTGGGGCGCATCCAGGCGAACATCCGCGCCATGTCCTGGCCGCTGAGCACGCCCTTGCGCCAGGAGCTGGCCTTGGCCGCACGCAGTGCCGCCGGGGTGGCGAACAGGCCGAGGGTGGTGTCGTCCAGCACCGTCGGCATGTCCAGTACGCACACCGCCCAGCTGGTATTGGCCACCTTGCTGCCTTCGCCGCGCGCCGCCAGCCAGCCGAGATAGGCGGCCAGGGTCAGGCCGCCGGAGCAGGAACCCCACATGTTCACATCGGCGCTGCCGGTGATCTGCCGCGCCGACTCGACTGCCTGATCGAGGCACAGGGCGTACTCGGCCAGTCCCAAGTCGCGATGCTCCTTGGTCGGGTTGCGCCAGCTGATGACGAACAGTTGCACGCCGCTGTCCTGCATCCACTTGATCAGGCTCTTGTCCGGCGCCAGATCGATGGCGTAGTACTTGTTGATCTGCGGCGGCGACATCACCAGCGGCCGCGCATGCACGTTTGCCGTAGTCGGGGCGAACTGCAGCAGTTCGAACATCTCGTTGCGCAGTACCACCTCGCCCTTGGCCGTGGCGATGTTCTCGCCGAGCTTGAATGGCGTGCTGTCCACCTGCGACGGCATGCCGCGATTGTGCAACAGGTCGCTGGAGAACTGCCGCGCACCCCGGATCAGGTTCATGCCGCCGGTATCGACCAGCTTGCGCAGCGCCGCCGGGTTGGTCAGCAGCAGGTTGCTCGGTGCCAGCGCATCGACCAGCAAGGAGGCGATGAAACGCGCGCGCCCCTTGTCCAGCGGGACGAGATTGGCCGCCTCGATAAAGGCGCCGAGCGCCTTGTCGCCAGCCAGGTAGCTCTGCATCAGGGCGCGCAGGAAGGCGTTGTCCTGCCAGGCTGGATCGGCGAAGCGCTTGTCCTTCGGATGCGGTGCGACAGCGCAATCACCGATGGCGATGTCGAACAGTGCCTTGAGGTAATTACCGGTGTGCAGCCCGGCCTTGAACGGCGTCCTGCCGACGGCCTTGAGCAGGGAGCCGGCCGCACCGAGCAGATCGATCGGGCGCACGCCGAGCAGCGGCGTGCCAGCTAGCGTGTGCTTTTCGGCTACGCTGGCCAACTCCATCCCCTGGGGCGCGACCGCAGGCTTCGCTTTGCGGCGGCCAGCAGGGGCTGCCGCGCGAGGCTTGGCGGGGATTGCTTGTGGGGGGATATCGGATGCTTTGCTCATGGCAATTCTCAGGGTCAAGACAGTAGTTCAGGGCGGGCGTAGGCGACTGTTGTCACCAGGCCCAACGCAGCAGCACCAGCACCAGGGCAACAAGGAAGACGGTCTCGCCGATCATCAGCAGGATTGGCTTGATGCCGACCGAGGCCAATTCCTTGAGCTGGGTCTTCATCCCCAGCGCACTGATCGATACCACCAGGCACCAGCGCGACAGCTCGTTGACCCCGCCCTGCACCAGGCTCGGCACCCAGCCAGTGCTATTGACGCAGGCCAGGATGATGAAGCCGACGGCGAACCAGGGCAGCAGCGGTGGGCGCTTGCCGGTCGGGTCGGCGCCCTGCATGCGGGTAATCATGGCGGCGACGACGATTACCGGCACCAGCATGGCCACCCTCATCAGCTTGACCACGGTGGCGGTGTCGCCAGTCTCCGACGACATGCTGTAGCCGGCGCCGACCACCTGGGCGACGTCATGGATGGTGGCGCCGAGGAATACCCCGGCTTCCTGCGGCGACAGGGCGAACCAGTTGGCAATCATCGGGTAGACGATCATCGCCAGAGTGGACAGTGCCGACACGCCGATAACGGTGAACAGGGTGGCGCGCTCTTTCTGCGGATGGTTGGGCAGTGCGGCGGCCAGCGCCAGTGCCGCCGAGGCGCCGCAAATAGCAGTGGCACCGCCGGTGAGCATGCCGAACAGGCGCTGGAAACCCAGGGCCTTGGCCGCCACCACCGAGACCAGGATGGTCACCACCACCAGGGTCACCACCAGCGCCACCGGCTTCCAGCCGAGGCCAGCGATCTGCTCCAGGGTGATGCGCATGCCCAGCAGGGCCACGCCGATACGCAGCACGGTGCGTGCGGTAAATTCGATGCCGGCCTTGCACTTGCCGTCGGCGGCCAGGAAGTTCAGCGCCATGCCCAGCAACAGGGCAAACAGCATCACCGGCGCACCATAGTGCTCGGAGAGAAAGGTCGCCGCTGCGGCGACGATCAGGCTGACGACGAAACCCGGCGTCAGTTCGCGCACACGGTCTTGAATGCTGACGAGAGCGATGGCGCTCATGGCGCGGACTCCTCGGGGACGATAACAATGAATACCTGGTCGTCGATAAGCTCGACCGGGTAGTTGGCGACCTTGAGCTGGGTCGAGTTGAGCAGGTAGCCGCTGGCCAGATTGAAGCGCAGGCCGTGGGCGCAGCACTGGATCACCTTGTCTTCGAGTTTGCCGCCACACAGCGAAGCGCCCTGGTGCGGACAACTGTCATCGATGGCGTAAAACTGGCCGGCGACATTGAACAGCGCCAGGCTCTTGCCATCCTGCTCGAACAGGGCGCGACCGCCGGGGGCCGGCACTTTGTCGACGGGCACCTGCAGACGCACGCTCATGCCGGCTGCCTCGCGGAATGGGCAAGGGCCTCGGTCATGGCGCCGAGTAGCACCTCGGCCGGCTGCGCGCCGGAGACTGCCAGGCGCCGATCGAAGACAAAATAAGGCACGCCGTTGCCGGCCATGCCGGCGGCTTCGCCGACGAAGGGGCTGCCATCGCCACGCAGGCTGGGGGCCAGTTGCGCGGGCTCGAAGCCGCAAGCTTCGGCGATGGCCAGCAGGCTGGCGGTATCGCCAAGATCCTCGCCATTGCGGAAGTAGGCGGCGAACAGGCGCTCGAGCAGGGCTTCACGCTGCGCCGCACTGCCCAGGCCGGCGGCGCATGCCAGCAGGCGATGGACATCGGCGGTATTGGGCATGCGCGCGATGCCGGCCAGGTCGATCTCCAACCCGGCTGCGGCGGCGGCCTGTTGCACCTGGGCCTGGCGCATGCGCACGGCCTCGGTGCTGCCCAGACGCTGGCGATAGAACTCGGCGAAGGGCTCACCCTGCACCGGCATGTCGGGCAGCAACTGCACGCCATGCCAGGCCAGCTCGACCTCGACGTCCGCCTGGTTGGCGCGCAGCTGAACCAGCGCGCGCTCCAGCTGGCGCTTGCCGATCAGGCACCAGGGGCAGATGAAGTCGAAGAACACGTCGATGCGCAACGCAGGGTTCATGCCTGGACCTCCGCAGCAGCCTCGATGGCCTTTTCCTCGACGCCCGCGCCGTTCAGGCGGGCCATGTCGTTGTGGTAGTGGCGCTTGCCGTAGAAGAACACTGCGGCGGCGGCGATGCTGATCAGCGGCACCAGCTGGAACGCATTGTCCAAACCGATGACGTCGGACACCTTGCCGGTGATGAACGGCCCCGGCGCCAGGCCCAGCAAGTTGTTGGCCAGGGTCAGGGTGGCGAAGGCGGTGCCATGCACGCTGTAGTGGGTGAGGTTGGCGACCATGGCGCCGGCCGGTCCCGAGGTGCCGGCGGCGATCAACATGCCCAGGCAGATCATCACCAGCTGCGGCATGCCCACCGGCAAGGCGAAGGCCAGCGACAGCAACACGCAGCTACCCAGGCAGAAGGCGATGGCCAGGCTGATCTTGCGATCCGGACGGTTGCGACACATGCGGTCGCTGAGCATGCCGCAGAGGATCATCCCGGCGCCGCTGCACAGTACGATGATCGCCGCCACCGCGCCGGCCTTGTCGGTGCCCATCGCGTAATAGCGGTTGAGGTAGCTGGGCATCCACACGATCACGGTGCCGCCGACGAACAGCTGCAGGCCGCTGCCGACATAGGCGCTGATCACCGAGCGGCTGGAATACAGGGTACGCAACGGCCGGGTCAGCGCCACCGCGGCCTTACTCGCAGCTGTCGCCGCGCGCTGCGGGTTGATCCGCGCTTCCTTGACGATGATCGGGTAGAGCACGGCCAGCAGCAGGCCGAACAGCGCCATGCCGGCAAACGCCCAGCGCCAGCCCAGGTGTTCGGCCAGCACGCCGCCGGCGGCCATCCCCAGCACCGAGCCGAACATGCCGCCGGAGATGAAGGCGCCGGACAGGGTGGCGCGCATCTCGCGGGGGAATACCGCCACTACCACGGCGATGCCGACGCTGCCATAGGCGGCCTCGCCGACGCCGACCAGAAAGCGGGCAATGAACATCTGCTGGTAGTTCTCTGCAAGGGCGCAGCCGAGGGTCGCCAGGCTCCAGAGCATGGCCATCAGCGCCAGGCTCTTGACCCGGCCGAAGCGGTCGGCGAGCAGCGACAGCGGGAAGGTCAGCAGGCCGACCATCAGCGCGACTATGCCGCTGAGCAGACCGAGCTGGCTGTCGCTCAAGGCCCACTCGCCCTTCAGCAGTGGAAACACCGCATTGAGCACCTGGCGCGACATGTAGTCGGAAATCAGCAGACCGAAGGTCAGGGCAAAGACGATCCAGGCATAGGTGCGCGGAATACCAATCGAGGTGTCTTCACCGTCGTTGCTGATGTGGTGTGCGGCCATGCTGCCTCCTAGGACTGCGTTTATTGTTCTGCAAAGAAACCGTTTGGGAAAAAGCTCCTCCCCCGCCTCTTGTGGAGGTTGGGAGGGCGGGTGCGGCACCCCGTCGGCGTGGAGACGGGAGCACGACCACCAGCCGTACAAAAGCTTTTTCCCAAGCGCCTGGCTTTTTAAAGCGCCAATGTCAGCCGGACACGCCAGCCGTCTGGCTGACGTGCCCACTGCAGGCCGTGGGTTGCCGGGCACGCCCGGCATCTCATGGCCCTTCCCCCCTGGACCTGACCAAGACAGGGGGACTGACTCAGTTAATCAACTGCGGATGAATCACTTGCGCAGGAAGCCCTGCTGACCACCCTTCGGGTTCGGGGCGAAGCCGTTGGCGGCCAGGGTTTCTTCGACCGTATTGTAGAAAACACCGATCTTGAGGATCTCGCGGGCTTCCTTGCCGTTGGCAACAGGACGGCCGATTTCTTTGGCGAGGCGTACCAACTGTTCGATCTGCTCGACGGAGGTCATCTTGCGCGAACGATCCTGGGTCCAGATGTTGTCCTCGATACCGCAGCGCACATGCAGGCCCATCGCCATGCCCATCAGGTTGATCGGCAGGGTATTGAGCATGGTGCTTTCCACCGTCAGCATGGTGCCGTCGGGGATGGCGCGCAGGAAGTTGGCCATGCTGTAGATATGCGGCTGATCCATGCCACCGCCAATCGCTACCCAGTTGCACACCAGCGGCCCCTTGTAGACGCCGCGACGGATCAGGCGCTCCACCGACTCGTAGCTGTTGATGTTGTAGAACTGGAAGGCGCTCTGGATGCCGGCGGCACTCAGGCGGCGCACATGCTCCTCGATGAAGCTCGGGCCGGAGGGCACGATCATCTCGCGGTAGGCTTCGTAGGTATCGCTGCCCATGGACGTACCCGCGTAGTCGCGCACATCCATCTGCTCGATGACGTTCATCTGCGTGGTGTTGACCGTCACAGTGACCTGGTCGGGCTTGGGATCGAGTTCGGCGAGCATGTGGCGGGTGTCGTCATGCAGCCACTTCGCGGCCGCGCCATCTTCCGGGGGTGCGAAGGAGATGGAGCCGCCTACCTGGATAACCATGTCCGGCACTGCCTTGCGTACGCCGGCAATCAGTTCGTTGAACTTGGACAGGCGCTTGGAGCCCTTGCCGTCCAGTTCACGCACGTGCAGGTGCAGTACGGAGGCGCCGGCTTCGTAGCAGTCAACAGCCTTCTGGATCTGTTCTTCCATGGTCACCGGAATGTCTTCCGGATAGTCGGAGGGGAACCATTCGGGGCCATAGGGCGCAGCGGTGATGACGAGCTTGTCCTGGTTTTCAGGGAAGAGAGAACCGTCAAGGAAGTTCATTTCTGTTGCCTCAAATAATTGAAAATGAGTGGTGCCACTAGAGCGTTCCGACTCAGTAGGTCTTGTTACCAACGATCCCGGCACGTTCCATTTTGCGATGGCAGGCGGGGTAATCCATGACGGCGTAATGCTGGGTGCTGCGGTTGTCCCAGATCGCCACGCTATTGGGCTTCCAGCGCCAGCGCACCTGGTACTCCGGGATGTACGCCTGACTGATCAGGTAGCGCAGCAAATCGGCGGCACCGGGGTTGGCGTCCTGGCCGAAGCGCACCCGCTCCGGGGTGTGGTAGTTGCTGAAATGGGTGGTGAAGGCGTTGACGAACAGCACCTTCTCGCCGGTTTCCGGGTGGGTGCGCACCACCGGGTGCTCGGCATCCGGGAACTGGGCCTTGAGCGCCAGGCGCTTTTCGATCGGCATGGCCGCACCGAAGCTGGCCTCGATGCTGTGGCGTGCGCGCAGGTCAGCGATCTTCGCCTTGACGTCATCGGGCAGGCGCTCGTAGGCCACCACCATGTTCGCCCACATGGTGTCGCCGCCCACTGGCGGGCACTCCACACAACGCAGCACGCAGCCCAGCGGCGGCGCCTCGCGCCAGGTGGCGTCGGTGTGCCAGGCGTTCTCGTAGCGATCGATCGGGCTGTCCGGGTTCTTGTAGATCTGCACCAGGCCCGGATGTTCCGGGTGGCTGCCGGCCACCGGGTGGTCCTCCAGCTCGCCGAAACGGCGGGCGAAGGCCACGTGCTCGGCGCGACTGAAGTCCTGATCACGCAGGAACAGCACGCGGTGCTGGAGCAACTGGGCACGAATTTCGCCGAACAGGCCGTCGTCATGGATGGCGTCGGCGAGCTTGACGCCGATCAGTTCGGCGCCGATGTTGCAGGTCAGTTGTTCAACTTGCATGACTGCAGGCCTCCTTAGATGACGAAGATCGACGAGCCGGTGGTCTTGCGCGCTTCCAGATCGCGATGGGCCTGCACGGCGTCCTGCAGGGCGTAGTGCTGGTTGATCTCGATCTTGATCCGGCCGCTGCCGACGTGGTCGAACAGCTCGCCGGCCAGGGCGGCCTTCTCGGCCGGGTCGGCGATGTAGTCGGCCAGGGCCGGACGGGTCATGTACAGCGAGCCTTTCATTGCCAGCAGCTGCGGGTTGAACCCTTCGATCGGGCCGGAGGCGGTACCGACGCAAACCAGCAGGCCGCGGCGCTTGAGCGAGTCCAGGGAGCCCATGAAGGTGTTCTTGCCGACGCTGTCGAACACCACATTGACGCCGACGCCATCGGTCAACTCACGTACGCGCTTGGCGACGTCTTCATGGCTGTAATTGATAGTGTGGTCGCAGCCATGGGCCCGTGCCACTTCGGCCTTGGCGTCGCTGGACACGGTGCCGATCACGGTCAGGCCGAGCAGCTTGGCCCACTGCGAGACGATCAGGCCTACGCCACCGGCGGCGGCGTGCAGGAGGATGCTGTCGCCGGGCTTGAAGTCATAGATGCGGCGCATCAGGTACGACGAGGTCAGGCCGCGCATGGTCATGGCCGCGGCGGTCTCGAAGGCGATGGTTTCCGGCAGCTTGATCAGCGGCGCGGCCGGAATCAGGCGCTCGGTGCTGTAGGCGCCGAGGGTATTGAGGAAGCCGGTGTAGGTGACGCGGTCGCCGACCACCACGTTGGTCACGCCCTCGCCGACCGCCTGGACCACGCCAGAGGCTTCCACGCCCATGCCATTGGGCAGCGGGATCGGGTAGGTGCCGTTGCGGAAGTAGGTGTCGGCGTAATTGAGGCCGACTGCGACATGACGCAGACGAACCTGACCCGGACCGGGCTCGCCGACCTCGACGTCTTCGTAGCGAAGAACCTCGGGACCACCGGTTTCGTAGAAGCGTACGGCTTTAGCCATGTCTGTTATCTCCAATCTGCGATTTGGACGAACTACGTCGATTTACGTTGATTGGACTTTAGGCCGCCGGCCGTTCCGACGCTTCTCATCAGGCGACAGTGACTTTTCATTTCATGACAGCCCTGGCGCGCAACGGGCCGACGGCACGACGCCTCCTGCGGGAAACCCGCAGGAGGCGTCGTGTGTGCAGCAGCGCTGCCTGGCCAGTTTTGTGGGTTAGACCCAAGTCATAACCCACCCCTCTACGCGTGCTGGGTGAATCCCACCTGGCCCGGCTGGCGGTTCGGTGCGAAGCCGTTGGCGGCGAGGGTCTGCTCGGCGTTCTGGTAGAAGGTGCCGATCTTGTAGATCCGCCGCGCGTCCTCGCCGTTGGCCACTTCGCGGCCGAACTCGCGGGCGATGCGCACCAACTGCTCGATCTGCTCGACGGTGGTCATCTTGCCGGTTTGGCGCTGGTTCCAGATGTTGTCCTCGATGCCGCAGCGCACGTGCAGGCCCAGGGCGATGGCCATCATGTTCAGCGGCAGCACGTGACGCATGCTGGTTTCCAGGGTCAGCACCGAGCCGTCCGGGCAGGCACGCACGAAATTGGCCAAGTCGTAGGGGTTCGGCGAGTCGAAGCCGCCACCGATGGCCACCCAGGTAAGGATCAGCGGTACGTTGCACGCCCCGCGGCGCATCATGCGCTCGACGGTGTTGAGCTGGGTGATGTTGGCCAGCTGGAAGTGGGTCTGGATCTTGTTGGCGGACAGTCGGCGGATGTGCTCCTCGACCCAAGCCGGGCCGGCCGGGATGGTCATCTCCTGGTAGGCCTGGAACATCGCCGGATCGGCCAGCGAAGTGCCGGCCACGTCCTTGGCGGTCATCTGCTCGCAGACGTTCATCTGGTTGGTGTTGATCGCGATGGTCACCTGGTCCGGGGTCGGCTTCAGCTCGGCGAGCATGTGCCGGGTGTCGTCGGACAGCCACTTGGCGGTGTCGCCGTCGCTTTCCGGGGCGAAGGAGATCGAGCCGCCGACCTGCAGGATCATGCCCGGGCAGGCTTCACGGATGCCGGCCAGCAGTTCGTTGAACTTGGACAGGCGCTTGGAGCCCTTGCCGTCCTCTTCGCGCACGTGCACATGCAGCACGGTGGCGCCGGCGTTGTAGCAATCGACCGCCTTCTGGATCTGCGCCTGCATGCTCACCGGGATGTCTTCCGGGAAATCCGCCGGCATCCATTCCGGGCCATAGGGCGCGGCGGTGATGACCAGTTTCTGCATGTTTTCGACAAACAGCGAACCATCGATAAAGTTCATGGCATTTACCTCGAAATAAGAAGAGTGGTGTGTGGTCGTCAGGGGTCAGAACGGCTTGTCGCCGATGATCGCGGCGCGCTCCATCTTGCGATGGCAGGCCGGGTAATCCATCGCGGCGTAATGCTGGGTGCAGCGGTTGTCCCAGATGGCGATGCTGTTCGGCTGCCAGCGCCAGCGCACCTGGTACTCGGGGATAAAGGCCTGGCTGACCAGGAAGCGCAGCAGGTCGCTGGCACCGGGGTTGGCATCCTGGCCGAAGCGCACGCGATCCTTAGTGTGGTAGTTGCTGAAGTGGGTGGTGAAGGCGTTGACGAAGAGGATCTTCTCGCCGGTTTCCGGGTGGGTGCGCACCACCGGGTGTTCAGCGTCCGGGTACTGGGCCTTCATCGCCAGACGCTTGTCGATCGGCATGGCGGCGGCGAAGGACGACTCGAAGCTGTGGTTGGCGCGCAGGTCCTCGATCTGCTGCTTGATCGCCTGCGGCAGACGCTCGTAGGCCAGGGCCATGTTCGCCCACAGGGTGTCGCCACCCACTGGCGGACATTCCACACAGCGCAGCACGCAACCCAGGGCCGGCTTTTCGCGCCAGGAACCGTCGCTGTGCCAGGCATTCTCGTAGCGGTCGATCGGCTGCTCGGGACGCTTGTAGATCTGCACCAGGCCCGGCGCCTCTGGATGGCTCGGCGCCATCGGGTGATCTTCCAGCTCGCCGAGCTTGCGGGCGAAGGCCACGTGGTCCGGGCGCGAGATGTCCTGGTCCCGCAGGAACAGCACCTTGTGCTGCAGCAGCAGGCCCTTGATCTCATTGAACAGACTGTCGTCGCGGACGGCATCGGCCAGGTTCACGCCGACCAGCTCGGCGCCGATACTGCAGGTGAGTTGCTCTACGCGCATCTTATTATCCTCAAGGGGGAACGTAGTTCGTCGAACGGGGTACCGCGCCAGCGCCGCGAACTGAGTCGCAGCGGTTTGCGCGGGACCGGCCGTGAGAGCGAATTTAGGAGGGAGGAGCCGCGCCGACCTTTCATTCGGCGACAGTTATTTCTCATTTCATGACTAATCCCCGCCGTCTTCCGGGGGATTGCACCGGGTATTGACCCAGGTCAGTTTTTTGCGCGCGGGACGGGACGCTCTTTCCGGTTGACCGACTCAATCACCGATATCACTTACAGCCGCACGCTCGAGGCAGAAGTAGCTCGTTATCGATCAAGATCCATCCGAACCGGATCCGCTGCGTCTGGACAATCGCGAAGTGATCGAACAGACCGCCCTCTCAGTCGTCATGCAAACTGAGCGGGCTCCACTCGGAGCGATCCGCATGCCCCGGAATGAATAGCGGCCCAGAGCAGCTCGGGCACATGTCGAATATCGTCGCATCGACACACTACAGCGGCTTCACGATGGGGTTCTGGCGCGCTACGCGCCTCGCCCGTCAGACGACTTTCAGGCAATGCCGGGGTATCCGACGCGTTGTTCGGCCTCTTGATCGGAGCATGCGGATCGGCGATCAAGGCCAATGCCCTCAACGCCCAGCTAATCGAGGATGACTACGGGATAGCCGAAACCATCGCCGACGGTTGGCTGCATCGCGGCGATATCGGCCCATCCACCTGGTGCGGCGCCTCTGCGAGACACTCTCCAGCAGCTACAGGCATCGGTTGCAGGTCATATCCCACTCATCGGCACCAAGGATAGGCATTTTCGCCTTCCAGCATGATCACCGGCCTCATGTCATATGCCAGCGAAAATTACACCGCAATCACCACTCAACGCCCATGCATGCGGAAGCCAGCTCAAGGCGAATTTCTTGGTAGGGGTATAAGCAGGTTTTTATCCGGACATGAAAAAGCCCGGTCCTTTCGGAACCGGGCTAAGTCATTGAATTATATGGTCGGGACGGAGTGATTCGAACACTCCACCCCTAGCACCCCATCTATGTATTCTGTCCATAAGACATTGATTTAAAAGCACTAAACAATGGCGCTCGCTGCAATCGATGCCCAACGATGTCGGACGATTTTCAACGATTTCCCGCAAAAGTCCCTGGGCCAGCCAATTGGCCGGCACGGAGGGTAAGCATGAATATGGACAGCCGCAATCACGGAGACCACACTGCTGGGCCCCTGAATAAACGCAACAACAAACTGCGATATTTGGCGAGTTAGCTAGCGCTCACACGAGTATTACTGACGTCACATCAATCCCCGCCAAAACGCATGGATTGGTATCGGACTAGCTCTCTACCCGCGGCCTGAATGATCTTCACGGTGATCCCATCACGCAGGAGTTGACTCAACGCTTTCTCAGGATTGGCTCCTACAGCAGGCGCACCATTGCTCAGAACTGGAAGCGGCTTTCAGCATGGCAGAGCGCATCGATAGGACCCGAGGCATCGGGCCGTAAGACTGAACGTTTTTTTCACCGCAAACGTACGAAACT
>DAITLT010000054.1:6659-14245 GCA_036835505.1 Pseudomonas sp. | reverse complement strand
CACCCCCTGCAAGGTGCCGCCGAAGGGCGCGCGATTGAGGTACAGGGTGAGAATGTCCGCCTTCGACAGGTGCCACTCCAGCTGCAGGGTGCGCCACAACTGCTTGAGCTTGCCAGGCAGGCTGCGCGAGTGCGGGTCGAGGAGCCGCGCCACCTGCATCGACAAGGTGCTGCCACCGGACACCACCCGCCCACCGCTGAGGTTCTGCCAGGCCGCCCGCCCCAGGGCCAGCGGGTTGACCCCAGGGTGCTGATAGAACCAGCGGTCTTCATAACTGAGCAGCGCCTGCAAATACGCCGGCGCCACCTGCTCGGGCGTGACCGGGTAACGCCACACCCCCTCGGCATCGGCAAAACGCCACAACGGCGTACCGTCCTCGGCCAGCACCACCCGCGCCTGATCGTCCTCTGGCAAAGGCAGTGGGAACAGGCGGTCGGCAGACCAGAGCAGGACAAACAAACCCAACAGGCTCATCACCAGGTTTCGCCAGAAACGCCGTAGCTTGCCCAAGCAAAATTTCATGTTTGAACTCGGCAATGGAGGTGACGCCCACCCTCTCCCCCGGCCCCTCTCCCATAAATGGGCGAGGGGAGTGGTTGATCGCAGCGATTAGATGGGTGACTGAACCATTGTCCGCTACTGATGCCAAGCGAATGAACGCGTGCAGGCTGCCTCCTCTCCCGCTTACGGAAGAGGGCCGATGGCCAGTCTGATCTGCTCAAGTACCGCATCCGTTTCCGTCAAAACCTGATGATTCCAGAAGCGCAGAACCTGATAGCCCCGCGCCCGTAAATAGCCATCGCGCAACTGATCGTGCTGCCACTGCTCAGCATGCTGACCACCGTCCAATTCGATGATCAGAAAACACTCCAGGCAGACGAAGTCGACGATGTAGCGGCCGATAGGCTTCTGCCGTTTGAACTTCAACCCCATGAATCGATGAGCGCACAGGTGATACCAAAGCCGGGCTTCGCTGTCGGTCATGTGGGTGCGCAGATCTTTGGCGTTTTCCCGTAATGTCATGGGGGCCTCCTGCTCCGTTCTCCCTCTCCCCCGGCCCCTCGGCTTAAGCCTCCTGCATCCATGCAGTCGTTTCCCATCAATGGACGAGGGGTGACGCAGGCCGATCATCCCTGCACAGATTGCCCCCTCTCCCGTTTACGGGAGAGGGCTGGGGAGAGGGTCAGCGCCCCTTTACCACCAACTGTGCCGGCGCTTCGCCCACGGCCTGCCAGTTCGGCCGATACATGGATTCCACTTGCGGTGGCGGCACCCGGTAGGTGCCTGGCGTAACCGCACGGGCCAGGTACAGCAGGTGGGTGGTGCCGTAGCCGTTGACGTCCACCGCGGCGACATAGCGGTCACCGCGGAACTCCTGGTGCTTGGGTGTGGCGTTCTGCATCGCTTGCTGCCATTCCTTGACCTCGCTGCTGGCGTCTTCCAGGCTCGCGGCGCTTTGCCCAAGGTTCTGGTTTTCCAGTTCCAGGCCGGCTGGCAGCAGGTCGATCACCAGCGCATCCGGCACCCGCTGCTTGGCCTCCACGGCCAGGTGTACCAGCACCAGCTCACCGCTGGCGAGGTTGTTGAGGTCCAGCGGCTCACCGTCCATGCCTAAGTATTCGCGGCGGATGCTGAGGTTCTCGCCACCGACGGCCGGCGCCTTGACCGGGTAGCCGGAGATGCTCAGCTGCTGGAACAGGGTGCCCTCGCCCAGACTGCGCACGCTCATCGGCTCGGCCAGTGCCGCACCTTCAAGCTTGATGCCGGACTGGCTGTTGCTCAGCGCCCGCACGTTGCCAGCCAGGCTCAGCTCGGCTTGCCAGGCCTGCTCAGGCTCCAGCAGCAGACCGCGACCGGCGAGGAACAGGGCATTGCGCTCCTGGGTGGACAGGTACGGACGGCTGGCCAGTTCATCCGCCAGACCGAACAAACGCTCGTCCCGTTGCTTGCTGGCCAGGCTGTGCTCGTTAAGCAAGGCCAGGATCAGCGCATCGTCGCGCAGCACGCTGCCGTAATCGTGGAACCACTGCTGGTCGTCACGCTTGACCGCCAGGCCAGCCAGCAGGGCGTCGTCGGCCCGTGGTTGGTCGCCCATTTTCTGCAGGGCCACAGCCAGGTGTACCAAGGGCAGGCCCGAACGGGCTTCACTGCGCCGCTCGAACAGCGTGCGCAAGGCGCCCAGCGGCGCCTGCTGGCTGCGCGCCAGCACATAACCGGCGTAGGCCTGCACGGCAAAGCGGGTCTGGTCGGCGTTGTCGCTGTAGCCGTCCTCAATAATGCTGCGCTCTTGCAGGTAACGCAGCAGCCGCTGGTTGGCCTTTTCCAGGGCCTCGGACGGCACGGCGAAGCCCTGCTCACGGGCGCGCAGGAGGAAGTCGGTGACGTAGGCACTGAGCCAGTACTCCTCGTCACTGTCGGCGCCCCACAGGCCGAAGCTGCCGTTGTAACGCTGCATGCCGAGCAAGCGTTCGATGCCCAGCTCAATGGACTGGCGGCGCTGTTCGGCCGGCTCGCCCTCGATCCCTAGGCGCTTGAGGCTGTCGGCATCGGCATACAGCGACGGGTACAGACCACTGGTGGTCTGCTCCAAGCACCCATAGGGATAGGCCTTAAGCGCGCGGATCTGCTCGGCCAGGTTCAGCGGCGGCCGGCTGGAGATCGCCAGTAGGGCTTCACGCCCGGCCACTTCGAACTGCTCCAGGGTGCCGGCCGGCAGACTCCAGCTGTCGCCTTTGAGCACTGCGCGGAAGTTCTGCAGGGTGGCCGGATAAGCCGGACGCACGCCTAGGGTCCACTCGCGACTCAGCGGCGGCAGACTCTCGCCCGGCAGGTCGAGGCCGTTGACCGTGACCTTCAGCGTACCCTGGCCATAACCGCCCAGCGCCCGCACCGGGATCTGCAGGGTGGTGCGCTGGCCTTGCGCCAGTTGCAGCGGCACCACCTGTGGCCCCGCCGTTTGCGCCAAACTCAACTGGCCAGCGGCACTGAGTTGCACGTCGAGGCGCTGTTCCTTGCCGGAGAGGTTGCTGATATCCAACGCCAGCTTGGTTTCATCGCCACCGGCAAGAAAACGCGGCGCCGACAACTCGGCGATCAGCGGTGCGGCGACCACCGTTTTGCCTTCGGCCATGCCGTAGCTGTCGTCGCTCCAGGCTTGCGCCATCAGGCGCAGCTCGCCGTTGAAGTCAGGGATAGCCAGGCTGATTTCGCCCTCGCCCTGCTCGTTCAGGCTTACTGGCGCGCTCTGCTGGGCCACGATTAGCACGCTGGTGTCCGGGCGTTTGCCGCCTGCCTCCAGGCCCGCATCACCACCGAAGGCAAGCTTGGCCACTCGGCCCTGGCCGGCTTCGATCAACTGGCCATAAACATCCAGCTGGTCAGCACCGTAACCCTTGCGCCCGAAGAACGCGGCAAACGGGTCAGGGGTGGCGTACTCGGTGATATTGAGGATGCCGACATCCACCGCCGCCAGCAGCACCTGCGCCTGTTTGGGCACAGAACCATCGGCGTTCACGGCCTTGACCTTGACCGTCAGTGGCTGATTCGGACGCATCTTCTGCGCCGCACTGAGGCTCAGCGCCAGCTTGCGCGGTGCCCGCTGCAGCGGCAGGTGCAGCAGGCCGACTGCACGCTTGGGCGTGACATTGGCCTTGCGCTCACCCGGACGGATGACTAGGGCGCTGACATACAGGTCATGCCGTGCCCACTCCTTGGCGATCGGAATCTCAAAGCTTTTGCCTTCCGCCGGCACGTCGATGGCTTGCCACCACAGCGGCCCCTCGGCGGACTCTACCAACAGATAACCACTGCCCGCGGCCGGCGGAGTGACGGTGACCGTGGCGGTGTCGCCATTGCCATAGGCCGGTTTGTCCAGCGCCAGCTTGACCTGATCGGGACGCACGGCGCCGCCTTCGGCGTTGTCCTGCCAGCTGTAGCCGGCCCAGAAACGCAGGCTGCTGAGCAAGCCGGTCTGCGGGTCTTCGACCTCGACGCGGTACGGGCCCCACTCAACCGGGAAGCTGACCTTGGCGGTACCGCCCTTGGCCACGGTGAGCGTCTCTTCGCTGAGGTTCAGGTACTTCTCGTTGTAGTGATAGCTCCAGCCATCGCCCTCGGAGAAGTTCCAGTAGTAGTCGCGGCGTTCGCGAATCAGGCGCACCTTCAGCCCGTCACTGGCCAGCTTGTTGCCCTGCGGATCGGCCAGCAGCAGCTCGAATTCAGCCAGACCATTGCCGTCGATTTCTTCACCGTCAAACAGGGGACGCAGGCCTGGCAGCTGCTCAGCCGGCCACACTGGCTGGACGATGCGCCGGGTGATCGGCCGACCACCCGATTCCTGCAGGCTAGCCTGGAGGATCAGTTTCAGTGGCGACTTGGCATCGCTCCACTTGCTTTCGATCTCCAGGCTGGCCTGGCCGTCGGCATCCAGCACAGTCTCGTCCAGCTCCAAATCCTGGCTCAGCTCCTCTTCGTTGACCGAACCGAACTGATAACCCGGCAGGCTCGCCACCGCTTCGCGCAGCGGGCGCACATAAAGCTGCCCGCTGAGGCGATTACCCGCCGCTGGCGCGCCATATAGGTAGCGGCCGGTGACCTCGAACTGAGCATTCTCGGCCGGACTGAATGGCACCTCACGGCCCTTCAGCTCCAGTGCCAGGCGCTCGGGCAGGAAGTCCTCGACGAGAAATTCATACAACTGCGGCTGACCATCACCCAGGTCGAACACCAACTGCCAGCGCCCGGTCGGCGCTTCGCCGGCAATCGGTAAAGCGTACTGATACAGGCCATTGTCGCCGGCCTGCCAGACAAACTTGCGGCTGACCTGCTCATCAGGGCGACGCACTTCGACGTTCACCGGCTGGTTCTGCACCGCGCGGCCATCGGCATCGCGCAGCAAGGCGTTAAGCAACACGGTTTCACCTGGGCGATAGAGGTCGCGCGGGCCAAACACGAAGAACTGCAGCGGATGGGCCTGGGGCCCGGCGATATCAAATTCGGCCAGGTCTAGGGCCGCGCCACTCAGGCGCAACAGACTGGTCTGCGCGCCTTGCTGGGCCAGCAGCACCTCGGCCTTGGCCGGCAGCGCCAGCTCGGCATGCCCGTCGCTGTCGGTGCGGCCTTCGCCCAGTACCCGGCCATTGCCGTCGAGCAGTTGCAGCTGCACCGAATCCAGCGCCTTGCCGCCTTCCAGGGCCTGGGTGAACACGTCCAGGCGCTCGCGGTAACGGTGCGCCGACAGGCCGATATCACTGAGGGTGAACAGGGTCGCCGGCTGCGAATAGTTATAGGTGCCCGCCTGGCGCATGACCGCCAGGTACACGCCCGGTTGCTTGAACGGCTCCAGGCCGGCAATCGGCAGCAGCAGGGTTTCGCGGGTGTTGCGCGCGGGCTTCAGGTCGAAACGCCCGCCGTACACCAACTCGGCCATCGGCAGCAGCTCGCGCGACTCCCAGGTGTCCAGGCTGGTGCCACGGCCCCACTGGCTAAGGAACGCCGGCAAGGCCTCGGGTTTGATGCGGAAAAACTCGACGTTGACCTGATCGACGTTCAGGGCAATCACCGGCAGGCCTTCGGCCAGACGGGTCGGCAGCAGCGAGCCGCGGCTAGCAAAACCGATGCTGGCTTGCAGGTCACGGGTTTCCAGCTGGCTGATATGTTCCTTGGCCAGGGTCGCGCCATTGACGCCACGCAGGCCGGCATCCACGGTCAGCACCAGCTTGCGCTGCGGCTCCAGGTGGCGCAGGCGCAGCTCCATCAGGTTGTCGGCCAGCTCCCAGGCGCCATCGACCTTGCCGTCCTTGCTGTCGACTAGGTGCAACTGGGCAGCGAAATCCTGCTCCGGATCAAGCGGCACACCGAAGGTCACAGCCAGGGCGCTGGCGCCCTCCAGTTGCACTTCGGAAACGTCCACCACCTCAAGCGGTCGGCCGGCGTAGCGCTTGCCCAAGGCAGCCAGATCCTGCACGGGCGCCGCCTGCTGGCTGGCGGGGGCAGGCGTGGCGGCCTGTTCGGGGGTGGAGGAATCACAGGCGCTGAGCAGGCTCAGGACCAGGGCCAGAAGTATTCCTTTCTTCGGCATTGCGGGCTCCCGGAGAGGGTAGGTGCGGAGGGTCGCTACTATAGCCGAGGCGGGGCTGACCAGGCAGTCGGAAAAAGCTGAAAATGGCGACTGGTGCCAGCGGCCTTCGGGATGTTTGGCGCGGCACAGTCGACGTATAGTGCGGCGCTATTCTGGAGCCTATAGATGATCAATCTAGTCGCCGCCTGGCGGCACCGCGCTACCCATCGACGGGTCTGGGCGCTGGCCGCGCCGATGATGCTGTGCAACCTCTCGGTGCCCATGGTGGCGCTAGTGGACAGCGCCGTGGTCGGCCACTTGCCCCACGCCCAGGACCTGGCCGCCGTGGTGATCGGCAGCAGCCTGTATGGCTTGCTGGTCGGCCTGATGGGCTTTCTGCGCATGGGCACCAGCGGCTTCAGTGCCCAGGCCTGTGGCAGTGGCGACGGCGCCCTGCTGCGCCAGACCCTGCTACAAGGCCTGCTGTTGGCGATGGGCTGGGCGCTGCTGCTGATCCTCCTCAGCTTGCCGTTCAGCGACCTGGCCCTGCGCCTGATGCAACCGGCTGCCGAACTCGACTCACTGGCCCGCGAGTTCTTTTACCTGCGCCTGCTCGGACTGCCCGCGGCGCTGGCCAACTTCGCCCTGATCGGCTGGCTGCTGGGCTCCCAGAATGCCCGCGCGCCACTGCTGATCATGCTCACCACCAACCTGCTGAATGCGGCGCTGTGCGTGCTGTTTGTTCTCGGCTTGGACTGGGGCATCAGTGGCGCCGCCTACGCCGCGGTGCTAGCCGAATGCAGCGGCACCCTGCTCGGCCTGCTGCTGACCCGCCGCGCCATCCGCCAGTGGCCGGGGCGTATTGACTGGCCCGCCTTGCGCCACTGGTTAAGCTGGCGCCCCTTATTGGCACTAAACCGCGACATCCTGATCCGCACCCTGGCGCTGCACCTGGTGTTCTTTCTGGTCACTGTGCAAGGCACGCGCCTGGGCACCAGCACCGTGGCCGCCAACGCCCTGCTGATCAACGGCCTGATGCTTTGCGCCTTTGCCCTGGATGGCCTGGCCAATGCCGTGGAAGCGCTCTGCGGCCACGCCATTGGTGCCCGCGACGGCGTGGCGCTGAAGCGCAGCCTGGTGGTGGCGGGCGGCTGGTCGTTGCTGCTCAGCCTGCTGCTGGCCGTGGCCCTGTTACTGGGTGGCCGGCTGTTTATCGAGCTGCAAAGTGACATCGCCAGCGTGCGCGCAGCGGCTTACGACTACCTGCCCTATCTGGCCCTGCTGCCGCTGCTGTCGGTGACCAGCTACCTGCTCGACGGCCTGTTTATCGGCGCCACCCGCGCCCGCGAAATGCGTGACGCCATGCTCATCGCCGTGGGCCTGAGCCTGCCACTGGCCTGGCTGCTGCAAGGGTATGGCAACCACGGCCTGTGGCTGGCGCTGCTGGCCTTTATGCTGCTGCGCAGCCTGACCCTCGGCGCCTTTGCCTGGCGCTTGACCCGCGCCGGTGCCTGGTTGAGAGTCGCCT
>DAITLT010000054.1:0-6559 GCA_036835505.1 Pseudomonas sp. | reverse complement strand
CGCCTGGTGATTATCGACATCGCCTACGGCGTCAGCGCCAGCCTGGTGCTGTTCAGCGGCGCGGCGCGGGTGATCTGGTACGGCAAGGGCCTGGATTACTACCTGCACAACGGCCTGTTTCACGTCAAGGTCGGCTTGTTCTTGCTGGTCGGCGTGTTGTCGACCCTGCCGACCTTGGTCTTCCTCAACTGGCGCAACGCCCTGCAGGCAGGGCAAGTACCCGATGTCAGCCCACGCCAACGCCAGTGGCTGACCCTGTGTATCCGCCTGGAGCTGCTGTTGCTGCTGATCATCCCACTGCTGGCCATGCTGATGGCCAGCGGTTATGGCGCGATCGGCCAATAACCGGCCCTTGACCTTGCCACCGCGGCAAGCTTGATTCTGGCCGCCTGTTTTGTGTTGCTGGAGAACTTCGATGATTCGTCGCACCTTTCTCACTCACGCCCTCGGCGTTGGCGGCCTGGCCCTGTTGCCCGGTTGGCTGCGCGCGCAAAGCATGGATCACTCGATGCATGACATGGCTGGCATGAACCACAGCATGGCCACGCCATTGTCCCAGGGGCTGGCCGCCAGCGACGCCCTACCCCGTGGCGCGGCCCTAGGGCCGCTGCACAGACTCAGCAACCACAGCTCCCAACCAGGTCTGTTCCAGGCCGAGCTGAGCGCAGCGCCCGTGCAGGTCGAGTTGCTGCCCGGTCAGCCGACCACCTTCTGGGCCTACAACGCCAGCATCCCCGGCCCGCTGATCGAGGTGAGCGAAGGCGACCGCGTGGAAGTGCGCTTTATCAACCGCCTGAGCCAGCCCAGCACCCTGCACTGGCACGGCCTGCCGGTGCCGCCCGAGCAGGACGGCAACCCCCATGACCCGGTGCCGCCGGGTGGCGAGCGCACTTACAATTTCAACCTACCCAAGGGCAGCGCCGGCACCTACTGGTATCACCCGCACCCCCACGGGCATACCGCCGAGCAGGCGTTTCGTGGCCTGGCCGCGCCTTTTATTGTGCGGGCCAGCGATGACCCGCTGAGCGGCATCAAAGAACGTCACCTGCTGCTCTCCGACCTCAAGCTGAATGCCGACGGCAACATCCCCGACAACGACGCCAACGACTGGATGAACGGCCGTGAAGGCCAGTTCGTGCTGATCAACGGCCAGCATCAACCGAGCCTAGAACTGCGCGGGCCGGAACGCTGGCGCCTGTGGAACGCCTGCAGCGCGCGCTACCTCAAGCTCAATCTCGGTGGTCACAGCTTCAGCCTGGTGGGCAGTGACGGCGGCCTGCTGGAACAGCCACAGGCCATGACGGAAATCCTGTTGGCGCCGGCCGAACGTATCGAAATCATCGTCCAGCCCGGCAGCGAGCAGCGCCAGTTCGCCCTGACCGCCGAGATTTACGACCGTAACAAGATGGGCAGCGTGGCCGCCGAACAGGTCATCACCCTGGCCCGCATCAGCCTGCCCGCCGGTCAGCCGGTCAGCCTGCCGGCCAAACTGCGCGAGATCGCCGACCTCGGCCCGAGCAGCGCCCACAAGCGCGTGGTGTTCAGCGAGAACATGCGCATGGACAACGGCCAGCACCAGATGGATTTCCTGGTCAACGGCAAAAGCTTTGACATGCAGCGCGTCGACCTGACCAGTAAGCTGGGTGAAGTGGAGCTGTGGGAGCTGGTCAACGATTCCCACATGGACCACCCCTTCCATATCCACGGCTGCCAGTTCCAGATCATCGAGCACGAACTCAACGGGGTAAAAACCCCAGCGCCGTACCGCGCCTGGAAAGACACCATCAACCTGCGCCCACGGGAAACCATCCGGATAAAAATGACCCAGCCGTTCAAGGGCCTGCGCATGTTCCACTGCCATATTCTCGAACACGAAAACCAGGGCATGATGGGGATGTTGGAGGTGATCTGAACACAGCACCTGCCCTACGATTAGCGCTCGACATGCCAGCAGACAAGAACGGAGTCTTGATCATGAGTGACTACATAACCCTGAACAAAGCCAATTGGGACGAGCGCGCACCGCTGCACGCAGCATCGGCGGGGTATGAAACACAGGCGCTGGTGGACGACCCCGCGCATCTCTCCGAGGTGGTGCGCTTTGATCTGCCCTTACTGGGCGACATTTCGGGCGCCAAGGGCGTGCATCTGCAATGCCACATCGGCACCGACACCCTATCCCTGGCACGCCTGGGCGCACAGATGACGGGGCTGGATTTCTCCCCGGCCTCAATCGCCCAAGCCCGCTTGCTCGCCCGGCGCGCGGGCACCCGCCTGGCGTTTGTCGAAGCCGATGTGTACGAGGCGGCAGAGGTTCTGCCCAGAGAGTCGTTCGACCTCGTCTACACCAGTATTGGCGCATTGAACTGGTTGCCCAGTATCGAGCGCTGGGCCAACTCAGTCGCCAGCCTGCTAAAGCCTGGTGGCCGCCTGTTTATTCGCGAAGGACACCCGGTGCTGTTCTCACTCAACGAAGACCGACAAGACGCGCTGGTGATCGAACACCCCTACTTTGAGCAGGAAGCGCCTCAAGTCTGGGAGGACGACAGTAGCTATGTTGAGACCGACGCACGGCTAACCGCTACGATCACCCATGAATGGAATCATGGCCTGGGCGAAATTGTCAGCGCGCTGCTCAGCCATGGCATGCAGATCACCGGTTTGGTAGAACACGACAGCATTCCCTGGGAGGCCCTGCCGGGGCAGATGAGCTGTGGCGAGGATGGTGAGTGGCGCCTGGATCGTGACCGCTGGCGCATGCCGCTCAGCTACACACTGCAGGCCAGCAAGCGCCCACGTTAAGCACCGCGCCACTTAGACGTTCACCTGCTTGCAGCGCTCGCTTGATGGAGATGCTGGAGGCAATCAGAGCGTACGGTGGGAGCGGCCTTGGCCGCGAATGGCCGACAGCACTCCTTCGCGGTCAAGACCGCTCCCACAACGCTCCTCGTAACTCGCAGGATGAGTTGAGCGCCGCGATACCCATCAATCACATCGCGCCATGATGGGTTACGCGCTGCTCGGCTAATTCATCCTACGGTCTGAATAAAAAACCCGACACGAAGTCGCAATACCGTTCACACGTGAACGGTATTTTTGTAGTCCGGATGCAATCCGGGGCGCTAGTTATCCTGCCAATTGCCCCCCGGATTTCATCCGGGCTACCGCTGTCGCACCTTAAGTGAACGGCATTGGACGCGAAGTCGGGTTTTTTATTTGCTGCGCTGCGCAGCCCTAGCTGGACAGGTACGACGAGCGCGTAAGCCCCAGGCGCAGGGCATCCAGGTACTGGGTGCGTTCGCGGGCGCTGAGTTTGGCGCTGGCGACCTTGTCGCGGTAGTGGGTCATCAGCTCCTCCGGCGACAGGTGTACGTAGCGCAGCATGTCCTCGATGGTGTCGTGGGTTTCGATGCCGGCGTGGTACACGCTGCCGTCGCTGTTCTGGTAGATGTTTACCGAGTCGGTGTCGCCGAACAGGTTGTGCATGTCACCGAGAATTTCCTGGTAGGCGCCGACTAGGAAGATGCCCAACAGGTAGTCCTCACCCTCGCGCACTTCATGCACCGGCAGGCTGGTTTCGATGCTCTGCTCGTCGACGTACTGCTTGATCTTGCCGTCGGAGTCGCAGGTCAAGTCCTGCAGTACGGCACGGCGCAGTGGCTCTTCGTCGAGGCGGTGCAACGGCAGAATCGGCAGCACCTGGCCAATCGCCCAGGTGTCCGGCAGGCTCTGGAATACCGAGAAGTTGCAGATGTATTTATCCGCGAGCTTGTCGTTGAGTTCATCCAGCACCTGGCGGTGCGAACGCTGGCGGGCCTTGAGCGAGTTGTGCAGGCGGCGGCATACGGCGAAGTAGCACTGCTCGGCCAGGGCCTTCTCGGTCAGGCTAATCTTGCCATCCGCATACTGAGCCGCCACGTCGCTCATATAGTGGGTGGCGCGCCAGTAGGTTTCGGTGACCATCTCGATGTCGGTAGGGCCGAGCAGATCAACCAGCCACTGCACGGTTTCCGGCAGGTGGGTGACATCTTCGATCTGTGGGATCTGGTCGTTGTGCTTTTCCACATCGGTAACCTGCACCACCAGCATGGCGTGGTGGGCGGTCAGCGAGCGGCCGCTCTCGGAGAAGATGTGCGGATGGGGCAGCGCCTGGGCATCGCAGAACTCCTTGAGCATGCCCACGACCACACCGGCGTAGTCGTCCATGTCGTAGTTGATCGAGCTGGCGTTGCGCGAGTGGGTGCCGTCGTAGTCCACGCCCAGGCCGCCGCCGACGTCGATATGGTCGACCGGCAGGCCAAGGGCGCGCAGCTCGCCGTAGTAGCGGATGGCTTCCTTGAAGCCGTGCTGGTAGTCGGCCAGGTTGGCGATCTGCGAGCCCATGTGAAAGTGCAGCAGGCGGATGCCCTGATCCAGCTTGGCCACGCGGAAGCGCTCGACCACCGAGATCAGTTGCGCGGCGGACAGGCCGAACTTGGATTTCTCGCCGCCGGTGTCGGCCCACTTGCTCGAGGCCAGCGACGACAGGCGTACGCGCAGGCCGATCTGCGGGGCGACCTTGAGCTCGGCCGCCTCCTCGATCACCAGCTGCACCTCGGACTCCTTCTCGATCACGATGAACACGTTGTGGCCGAGCTTCTGCCCCATCAGCGCCAGCTTGATGAACTCGCGGTCCTTGTAGCCGTTGCAGACGATGGTGCCGCCCTTCGGCGCCAGCGCCAGCACAGCCAGCAGCTCGGGCTTGGAGCCAGCCTCGAGGCCGATGGAGACGTTCTGGGTGGCGATGATGTTTTCGATCACCGCCTCCTGCTGGTTGACCTTGATTGGGTACAGGGCGGTGTACCGGCTCTGGTACTCAAGGCGGGCGATGTTGGCATCGAAGGCACCGGTGAGCTGACGCACACGGTCCTGCAGGATGTCCGGGAAGCGCACCAGCAAGGGCAGCGACAGGCCGGTCTTGCGCAGCTCATCGACCTGCTCAAACAGGTCGATCGGCGCGCTCTGCGGGCCGTTGGGGCGCACTTCGACGCGACCGGCCTCATTGATGGCGAAGTAGCCGGCGCCCCAATGGCGAATGCCGTAAACGCTGCGGCTGTCCGCGACTGTCCATTGGCTGCCGTCATCTTTACGTGTGCGTCGTACGGGCATCGTGGTCTCCCAGGGGCAATAAAGGCGCCGGCCTGACGGCCAGCGCAATAGCAAAGTAGCGAACGGAAATGACGATTCCTGGCGAATGGACTCAAGCGCCAGGGGAAAGTTTAGAAAAACGGGCGTTAACCGCCGGATTTCTTCGTGCGAAAGCCGCGGGCGGTCAGCTCGGCCAGCAGCAGCTCGACGTGATCGCCCTGAATCTCGATCACCCCGTCCTTTAGCGCGCCGCCGCAGCCGCAGCGTTTCTTCAGCGCCGTGGCCAGGGCCGTGAGGTCAGCGAGGGCCAGCGGCACGCCGCTGATGGTGGTCACCGTCTTGCCGCCACGGCCTTTGCTTTCGCGGCGCACGCGGGCAATGCCATCGCCGTCGGGGATCTGGCTTTGCTTGCAGATACAGGATGCCACCGGCTGGTTGCAGTCCGGGCAATGCCGGCCGCTGTCGGTGGAATACACCAAGCCGCTGAGGGCGGCGAAGGAGGCAGCTTTCTTGACCACGGGCAGGTCCTCGCGGGGGGTCAGAAGATATGCAGCACGTTGGGTTGGCAAGGGCATATCTGAAAGCGACTGGCCGGCAGCAGCCGACCGCGAAGCCCCACTCTGGCAGGGGCAGCGCAAACGAATCGCGACCAGGTCGGCGGTTCGAGGGCGCGCAGTGTAACGGCAAAAAAGCCGCGTGCTAATAGGCCGATTGCGTCATTGCCGAGCGGATTGGCGACGCCACCCGCGCAACGTGCAGGATGCTGCACGCAACGCCTGCAAATCCTGCACAAACAGCGGTTATCTGGCCTGCTTATTCAGCGCCAGATAGCGTTTGAGGGCCACCAGCGAGTCGGGGCAATAAGGCTGTATGGCGGCATCGGCCAACGCCGCCTCGATCGACACAAAGCGCGCCTGCAGCACTTCTTCCGGCTGCAACTGCAAAGGTGCGTCGGACACGGCAGAAAACACCCCGCACCAGAGGCGGTTATCCGGCTGCTCGAAGTAGAAGCGACCGTGCTCGCGCAGGGCCACATCGGCGATGCCCAGTTCTTCCGCCAGCTCCCGCGCGGCCGACTCGGCATAGCTCTCCGTCGCCAGCACCATGCCGCCGGCGGCCACATCCCAGTAACCGGGATACAGCGCCTTGCTGAAGGTGCGTTGATGCACGCACAGCTCACCAGCGGAATTAAACAGCAGGATAAAGGTGCCGCGGCCGACCAACCCACGGGCGCGCAGCTCGGCCCGCGGCAGGCTGCCCAGCAACTGATCGGCCTCATCGACCCAGGCGATCAGCTCGGCATCGGAGGCGGCGCGATGGGCCGCCTCTTGGCTGCAGTTAGGCATGCCTCAACCCTGAGTCAGCAAGGTACGCAGGTCGATGATCGCGGCGTTGGCCCGGGAGATGTAGTTGGCCATCACCAGCGAGTGGT